>JAEOSA010000079.1 GCA_016840595.1 Candidatus Hermodarchaeota archaeon
ATCACAACGTCTTGATCAACTGGGAGGAACCTTCAAGATTGGTGGACCAGGACTTGCTGATGCGGGCCTCCACCAATGGACTACTGACTTTCTATCCAATGTCAGTGCAGGCAATCTCCCCTTGGACTTTTTCTCTTGGCACTCCTATTGGGAAAACCCTGTGCAAGTTGTTGTGTCAATGCAGGTAGTGAAAGACGTACTGATAGCCAATGGATATGGTGATATCGAACGCGTATTCGATGAATGGGGCTTAGATCTTCTATCAGAGGTGGGGTGGGGAACAATGCAAGGCGCATTACACGCCGCCGGAGTATTAACTGTAGCAGCTCACCAAGGAATCAATATCACTTGTTTTGCAGTAAGTAAAGATGCTCCAGTCCACCCGGATTTGAGTGGGTTGTTTGGCGAGGAAGCGAACTTTGGTCTACTCACACGTAATCCGACAACCCCAAAACCCATTTATCACGCCCTGAAACCCTTCGTTACGGTAACTGGGAATCCCATTCTCCAAACCACCTTAATCCCACGACCAGCATTAGCCTTCCTCCCCTACTACTTAACCTACCTAGCCACTCAAGGCGAAGGGCAATACAATTACACTGTTATTGTTGCCAATCATGGGCTGAGAACGATTCGCTGTCGCATCACTCTTGAGGGTGCTCCTCAAGTCACATATCACGTGCAAAGCCGTGAACTGTCAGATGCGTCCCTTACCCAGTATAATGACTGGACTCCGCCAACCATCGAAGAAACCGGTGATATCATCGTTCCATTCCCACCCCAGTCAGTTGTCTGGATCAAAATTTACATCAGTGGCCCATATGCCATTCTTTCTTATCCTTCCATCGTACCAGTTCAACTCTTCGCTATTGCTTCCGATGTAGCCTACTTGAAATTGCAAATTGTGGTTAGACAAGGGTATGCTATTGGTTCAACCTAGCCTTACCTATTCACTGCCAAGGCGAAAGTTTTCCAGCCTTTACTTTCCAAATCAGCTTCCCGATATCCGCGCTGACGACAGATAGCAATACCTGCGGGATTATCCGTATAATAGACTACGCCTGCAAATCCCCGTTCACGAATGAATTTCTCAAAGAACGTGAAAAACCGTTTCCCCAAGCCTTTTCCTCGATATGGAGTTCGTAGCCAGACTTCATGTAATTCCACGAGATTCTCTTTTTTTCCGTTGAATAACTTCTGGAGATTCGCTTTGTCATCCTCATCCCGCGGGTCACCAATATGATGCTCTTCAGTACTGGTCTCATGCCAGATAGTATGTCCTACAACATCCTGCCCCTCACGCCACACAATTAGATGTGAGGGATCCGCCTTGATAATTTTTGTTTCAGTTTCTCCCACTACCATATTTGTGAACCCAACATGTCCAAGGCTTTGGTAGTATGATTGCAAATCATCTAATGTCTGATAATATTCATTAAACGCCTTCCAATCATAACCAACTACAAATTTCATACTTTCACCAACGCTCAAGGATGCACAATAACTTATGATTTTTGATTGAAAACTATTTATTATGCTTACAGCAATTAGTATTACCTCAATTAGAGGGAGGAGTTAATTCTGAAACGAAAAACTATGTTTCTAGGAGTAGCTATTGTTCTTTTGTTCGCTGGACTAGTTCCAATGACTGCTGCACACATGGAAGACGACCCCCTTGTCGTGGATTTAATTGCAGGGGGTGGAAATCCAAAATCAGCAATCGATGTTGGTGATGTCAGTATCTGGAACGATCTGAATTATCTCTATGTAAAATACGAAGCGGTTGATCCGTGGTGTATTACCGAGACACACCTTCATATCGCTACCTCTCTTGATTTGATTCCGCAGAAAAAGGGGAATCCTATCCCTGGTCACTTCACATACAACGATGAATGGGATCCGTGTATCACCGAATACACCTACATGATTCAGCTCACTTGGCCTTCATACACACCCCTCGGTATTGCAGCTCATGCTGTGGTGCAGCGCTTAATCGGTTATGAACCACCTAGCATGGGGGAGTTCAGTGACACATTACCTGCCACAGTAAGCATGAGCGTCCAATATCCCTACGCAGGCGGACCAGCATACTTCCCAGTAACCACCGTCACAGGGGATCCACTGACCGGAACCTATGAAGGTTGGTGTGCTGATACTGATCATGTCATCTATCAAAACACAGTCTATACCGCAGACGTGTACTCCAGCTATGAACCGCTTCCCCTGGGCTTAATAGAATATCCTGAGAATCTGAATCTCGTCAACTGGATCCTCAACCAGAACTACGTCGGTCAACCGTCCCCATTCTCAAGTGGAATCTACACCTATGGTGATGTTCAGCAAGCTATTTGGACACTCATTGAAGACACTCCATCAACTTCTGGTCTTGGTTCATGGAGTCAAACACGAGTCGACGAAATTCTCGCTGATGCCCAAGCCAACGGCGAAGGTTTTGAACCGGGATGTGGTGATTCCATCGCCATTATCCTTGCACCCATAGAAGGTCAACAGGTCCTCGTCGCCCAGGTGACGTTCATCGACGTAGATCTAGAATGCACCCCCATTTATCAAACAGAAACAGCATGGGGTGATGGCTGCGACTTCCCTGGAAAGAACTGGGCCACCTACATCACCTATACTGTGCAACCATTCATCATTACATTCCCCGAAGAGGGAAATGCATACATCGGATATGAAGATCGTACTGGCGGTGACTTTGACTACAACGATTTTGGCATGAACATGTATGTACTAGAAACCTATGCCAACGGCTATCTTGCATCGATTCAGTTGGAATTCACATCCGTGGTTCATGAAGCCGGAGACAATCATAACATCCACATTTCCAGACTATTCTCAGGGAGTACTGCATATACTTACACTATAACAAGAACTCACACCGCTTATGGAACAGAAACACCTGAATGTACAGACACTCCGGGATCTGGCACATTCGATATTATCCTATTCGATAGTAGTGATTCCAGTGTGGTTGGAAAAACTGTTACAATTGATATCACAATCACAACACAAACGGAACTATATGACCCCGCTCCTACACCACCCCGATGGGACCTAGACCCTGTTTTTGCCTATTATGACCCATGGATGTACGATAAATCCTATGGTCCTAATGCATGGCATATCGACGATGTGCAATCTACGACGATATTCGGAGATTCCTCTCCAGGGATTGATGTGCCCTACATCATCGTGGTTCCATATACAGACTGGCCAGCACCAGACGAAGGGGTAACCATCACTGGACCTTATCCAGACTTCGATGACTACTACCGCACCAAAGATTCCATGTATGCAGACTGGTACATCCCTTAACCATTATTTGTAACTCCTAGATAAAACCGGAAACACGCCGGGTGAATTCACCCGGCACCCACCTTTTTTCACCGTCAAAACCTGATAACTAGAGCTCATAAATTTCTCAACATCACTTAAGGAATTTCAATCCTGAACCAAGTTCCTAACTACCGGAACCTGTTTACTGAGAAGTTGAAAACTAGAAAAATGCTGAGAACATTTAAGCCAACAATCTCGCATTAATGTGCCTGTGGGATGGCACATGGTAAAACAAGATGCAATCAATTGGATTGAAAAAAACAAACCACAACTCATCGAAATAAGTGACAAAATCTGGGGATACGCCGAACTCGGCCTTTTAGAATTCAAGTCCTCAGCTCTCCTTACGGACACCCTGGAAAAACACGGCTTCCAAGTACAACGCGGTGTTGCCGGGATGCCGACGGCTTTCATCGCCAACTATGGCCAAGGACACCCCATCATCGGCATCATGGGTGAATACGATGCCCTTCCGGGGCTATCTCAAAAAGCCGTACCTACTAGGGACCCAGTTGTCGAAGGCGCTCCCGGACATGGCTGCGGACACAACATCCATGGTACATCAGGTCTAGGAGGAGCTATCGCCACGAAAAGTGCTATGGAACTACAAAATATCAAAGGCACTATTCGATTCTACGGCACTCCCGCTGAGGAAAACTATGGTGGCAAGTTGTTCATGGTCCGTGATGGATTTTTCGATGATGTTGATGCCGTACTGAGCCACCACCCAGCCAGAATCAATTCCGCCCTATTGGGAAGTTCGAATGCCATCAAATCCTACAAATTCCATTTCTATGGGAAAACCGCCCATGCCGCAGGCTCTCCAGAGCTGGGGCGCAGCGCCCTTGACGCCGTGGAACTCATGAATATCGGTGTAAACTTTATGCGCGAGCACATCATCGACGACGCCCGAATTCATTACGTGGTTGAGCAGGGAGGCACCCAACCCAACATAGTTCCTGACTATGCTCGTAGTTGGTACTTCATTCGTTCACCGGAAATGGATCAACTCGAACACATCTATCAACGCGTCCTCAAAATTGCTGACGGCGCTGATTTAATGGCCGGCACCACACACACCGTCGAACAAGAAATGGGATACTACAACCTCATCCCGAACAAACAGCTCAGCAAACTCATTGTAGCCAACATGCACGAAATCGGACCTCCCCAATATGACGCCAAAGAAATCGAATTCAGCAAGACTATCGTCCAAGATTTAACACTGGATGAGAAACGCGCAACCCTTGCGACGCTCAGACACCCCCATTGGGAGAAATTCCTCGACATAACCCTCAGCAACACCGTCGAAGAACCTTGGGATGAAGGACTTGTGTGGCACGGATCCACCGATGTAGGTGATGTCAGCTGGAAAGCGCCCACCTTAGAATTTGTCACCACCACAAGCGCCCTCTATGATCCCTTCCACTCTTGGCGTACCGTCGCCCACTCCGGCATGAGCATCGGCCACAAATCCCTCATCTTCGCCGCCAAAACCCTTGCCACCACCGCCCTTGACCTCCTCACCAACCCCAACGCCCTCAAACTCGTCCAAGACGAATTCAACCACCGCATGAAAAACCGTACCTACCAATCATCCCTTCCTCCCGACATGAAACCTCCCCACGAACGCGCCCGCAAACAAGCCGAAAGCTACCGACCGCCAGAATGAAGGAGCCGTCTTATTAGATCAGGAATCATCGGTTAAAGCTTAATACCGAAGCTGTTCAAGTCTCATAATAATGCAGTTCACTTCGCGGCTTGTACTTACTCTTCTGAGCATCGTTATTCTAATCGGCGGGATGGGTTTCCTTCTCAAGGCCGACAACAACCATATAGAACAAAATACCATCAACGACCCCCGCCCTCTCCAGGTGCACTTGATTCGAATCGTTGGTTACTCCATTGGCAGCGATATCCAAGGGCATTTCCAACTCAGTGTCAACGGTCCAGCCAACCTGACCCATGTGACCATACATTTCAACCAAACCCTTGCCCACAACACCACTAACCATCAGTTCACTTGGGCTTTTGATACCGACAACTACCCACTCGGTTGGACCAACATTAGTGTACAAGGGTTTGATGTCTACGACACACTCTACGAATGGAGCATACTCAAACGGTTTGTTTCATCCGACGTCAATACACCCTACTGGATTGCAACCCTCCTCTTCGGAATCATATTCACCATTAGCATCGTAGCTGTTAAAGTACAACAACTCCGACACAAAACAAAACCTTAATCGTTACATCCCACAGCATGGGAAAATACGAAGTACAAACTTATTGAAGCCGTCCTAAAAGAGCGATGTTACATCTACTCCAGCCGCTTCAAGTCGACGTATCGTACCCTTATAGGGATCACACCGTTCTTCTTCCAGATTTTCAACCAATCGCTTATCGAGCGCCACAAGCCTTGTTATGAGGATTTCTCGCTCCTCCGCGGGCATTAGCCGAGGATCTGTCATCGCTGCCACATGAAACCTCGCCTTCGCCTGCATGAGATGCTGAATCGCTTGAAACGGTAGATCAACGGTCTCACCACGCGCACCCGTTCGCTGCTGAAATCCCTCGGGAGTGGCTGCTTTCAGACTCACGCGGACATGCACCTTCTCAAACCGCGCCACCTGTCGCGCATAATCCGCATCCGCACCAAACAACACGCCATTCGTTTCCAACATAAACGATTCAAACAACGACTCCTCAATGAGCGGCAGCACCGCCAACAAATGCGCCTTACACAACGTTGGCTCCGCCCCCGAAATCCGCGCCTTCCGAATATACCCCTCCCGAACAGCATCCCACAGGGCATCCACTAAGGCTTCAGGCGTGTAAAACCGCCCCCGACGCTCTGGATACTCCCGAGAATCATCCACCCAACAAAAAATACACCGCAACGGACACCCCACCGCATATGCGGTGGCAATTCCACCATACACACCGGCCACATACACATCTGTATACTTCCTCGCCAAATCTGCATGACGACACACAACGTCCTGCGTCGCCTCCGCTAGCTCAACAGGATCATACGGTGCACTTGTCGGCGTAACTTCTCGAGGAAAACGCTCCATCATAATGAGGGAAGACAGCTAACGAAATAAGTGTGTTGAAAAAAAGAAGCATCCACGCTACGTTCTATTCACATTTGGACTGGCTAGGTGTTCCTTCGCTGACGGAGAACTAAGATAGTAAGAGAAATGGCTACTCCTACAACAATAACGACACCAAGGATTAGGGGCCCTGGAAAGACTGGAAGCGGTTCGAAATAATTGATTGTTTCAATGAAAAGGTCCTCAAATAATTCAGCATCGGCATGGACCGCCACCTGTGTATTGGGCGGGTCTTGAGCAATAGATTGCGTCCAACCCGTTTGATTCTCGTCATCAATCAACACCTCAATGTAATGTGACTCGAACGTAACCACAGACGAGTTAGTTAGCGCCACGGCAGCTAATTGATCCCAGAAATAGCCCCCCATTTCGGGGCGGACCAATTGGTGCACAATTTCGGCTTCGGGCGTCTGCATGACACTTTCCAATCGCGTGCGAAACTCCTCTGTCGTAGGAACCTCATTGGTGGCATCCAAGGGAATCAGCGTGATAGGGACACCGGACTTGAACACAATATCGGCGGCATGAGGATCCACCCAAATATTCCACTCAGCCACATAGTTGGGGATAGCCGGATATTCAAATCCCACATTACCCGGAACGGTTACCGCCCCACCCATAATATGAATGACATCAATGCGCTCCTTTATCGACGGGTCTGCTTGCAGCGCCAGAGCAATATTCGTCAGAGGACCCGTCGCTACCAAAGTAATGTTCTCCACAGACGAAGAAATAACAGAAACAATCAGCTCCGACGCATTCATCACCGACGGATGCAAGTCCGTCACCGGTAACTCCAACCCATAAAAGCTGTAACATCCACCCCGCCACTCATCCGGAAACGCATTATCACCAACCAACGGCGTCTCCTTCCCCGCCGCCACCGGAATATCCCGAACCCCCACATAATCCAACAACCGCAACACATTCGCCACCCCCCACGGCACATGCGTAATCCCACACGACACCGTCACAGCCTGCACCGACACCCCCGGATGCTTCAACAAATACACCAACGCCCCAATATCATCAGGCGCCACATCCATATCCACAATCACTGGCACCACATCCTGCTCTGGCACATTGAGCCCACCAAAAGGCATCTGCCCACCAAGTAAGAATCCCACCACTAAGACAAGTTTTAGTAAAGCCAGCTTTTCCATCTCGTCTACCACCACCAACGAGATACTCTAAATCCCCTACCACTTAAAAAAGTCAACTCAAAAGTACCTAAAAATTCCTAGTTTGCATTTCCCCCATCTTGTATCAAGATGCCCATCAGATTCTTCAGCGCATGCTAATTTACAACACCTTCCAACACACCAGGTGCGAGTCTAGTGGCTGAGAGTTTGAAACCGATTAAGCATTTCTTTCAATACTGGTGTGACCGTCTGAAGAGTGTCCACAAGCTGCTGCAACTGAGATGTCAGGAGACTCACTTCCTTCCTTTGAGACGAGGTAAGTAATGCCCGGTCAATATCTTGTGCTGCCTCAGCCAACTGACTAAAAGCACCACGAACGGAATCCACAATGCTGAGCCACCGCTCAAAAGGCCCAATGAATAACGACGGTAAAGACGCGTCCATTTCATATTGATAACTCCGTGTCCCCGGCTGTTTGAATCGCCGTACCGAACCGAAAGCGACCATTTGCTCCAACGTCCGGCTTACGGCCGAGACGCTATATCCAGTCCACTTAGCGATACCACGTTGTGTTTGGGGTGAGTGGGAAAGGAGCAAACAGGCAAGAATCCGACCGTGAATAGGTGTAAACCCGCGTTGTTCTGTGATGCGTTCCATGAGCTGAATGAAGGCTTCACGGACCTGATCTAATTGCGACATGATTGATTCCTGTGAGCGGTGGGTAAGCAAATATTTTTATAGTTTGTGTATTTTGCATAATTTGACAAAATATGCAAATATAAATGGTGACCCACCATGTTCCTCCAAACCGACATCACCAAAACCTGGCAAA
>JAEOSA010000304.1 GCA_016840595.1 Candidatus Hermodarchaeota archaeon
GCTATTAATAAAACTGGAATCGGACCAATGGGCTTGGGTGGAGATACAACGAGTTTGGATGTGCATATTGATTTCGCTATGCGACATCCAGCTTCATTTCCAGTAGGTTTAGCTGTGCAATGTTGGGCTGCAAGGCGCGCATCAGCAACGATTACTAGAGAGGGAAGAGTCGAATTTACTTCACACAGGGTTGAGTAAGATGCCAACATACGAACTAACCACACCGATTTCCGAAGATGACGTTAGGAAACTCCGAGTCAATGATTTGATATACATTACAGGTACAATTTTTACAGCACGCGATGAAGCTCATGAACGGGCTTTGGAATGGTTCAAAGCAAACAAGCCTTTGCCTATCGACCCAACTGGATTAGCCGTGTTTCATTGTGGACCGATTGTGCGACAATTGAAAGAAGGATGGGAACTGATTGCAGCTGGACCTACTACTAGTACACGAATGGAGATGTTTGAGGATAAATTCATTGAAGCCTTTCAAGTTCGTGTAATTATAGGAAAAGGAGGCATGGGTTCCAAAACCGCAACAGCAATGAAAAAAGTTGGAGCTGTTTATGGTGCGTTTACAGGAGGTGCAGCTGTTTTAGCCGCAAAAGCCGTTCGCCGTGTCACAGATGTTGCTTGGCTCGAACTTGGAATGCCTGAAGCTCTTTGGATAATGGAAGTCGAGCGATTTGGTCCGTTAATTGTTGCAATTGACGCTACTGGTGAGAACCTTTTTGAACGTGTACAAACATCTGTCGAAAAAAACCGCGAAAAAGCTTACAAACTAGCGGGCATCTAAACCATACTATTTCAAGCTTTCACCACGATATGATGCCGCCAAGAGATCGGTTATATTCATCACTTTGATATCTGAACCTGCCTTCTTTACCACATCTAACAGTTGGATGAAACAAAAAGAACAGCTAGTTGCAATCACATCTGGTTTTGCTGCACTAAGAATGTCAAATTTAATTCCCGCGATTTCTTCAGAAAGCTCTCTGCGACCTGCCCGCACTCCTCCACCAGCGCCACAACACCGATCACTATCTTCAACATCAATAAATTCAATACCAGGAATCATGCGAAGAAGCTTTCGAGGTTCCTCAGTAATTCCCTGATGCCGGTTCAAATGACAAGGATCATGATAAACCACCCTGATCGGCAGAGGTTTTAGATCCTCTTGGTTTATTCGTTCAAGCCCTACTTCTCTGATTAAATACTCAGTTATGTCGAAGGGTTCGAAGTCATAAGGTGGTTTATCATTCTCATGGAGAACAATCGGCCAATCCTGTTTAATAGTTGACATACATCCAGGACAAAGACCAACCACTTTTTTGACGCCCATATCTGCGAAGTATTTAGTATTTCGGAGAACCATATCATTAGCAATAGTTCGTGCTCCTGTTCGAAAAGCAACACTGCAGCAACAAACAAAATCCTTAGGAATGTGTACTTGTACATTGTTGCGTTTCAATACTTCGACTAAATTTAGTCCTACTTGCTGAATTCTCAAATTGATTAGACAACCTGGGAAAAAAAGTACCTCATCAATTGGGTTATTAACTTCGATAACTGCAGGTAACTGGTCAGTGAGAGGAGGGGTCTTCACATCAACAGCGTATCCTGTGTCTTCAATTTGTGAAATAAAACCTTGGTGTCCTTCTAAAGGACCTAGTTCACGCTCAGCCGCAAGAGCTCGTAAGCCTTCTACTGCTGTTCGTCGTGTATCTATGTGTTTGGGGATACAGACTTCCTTACATATTCCACAGCTAGTGCAATCATAAAGCCCGCTACTAACTGCCATTTGAACTCGATCACCTTGATCACGGGGGTCAAATTCAAAGCTTGCCAGTTCACGCATTGCAATAGGACCAGGATATTCTTGTTTTGCAGACTCGACAGCTGGGCACGCGGCATAACAGGAGAAGCATTCGATGCATGCTCGTAATTCCATTGCAGATGAAATTTCCTCACGCGTAAGTATTTCTGGGCGACTAGGCGCAGAGGTTCGTTCAAGGTAAGGCCGCAGTTTTTCAATGCGTCTAAAACCAGGTCCGAGATCTACAACAAGATCTCGGATTATTGGAAAGTTAGGTAGTGGTTCTAGCACATAGTTATTGTTAGGATCGACCACTGTACGACATGCAAGTCCTGGTACCCCATTGATGTTAATGGCACAAGATCCGCATTGTCCAGTTCTACAATTCCAACGGTAGGCTAGAGAG
>JAEOSA010000080.1 GCA_016840595.1 Candidatus Hermodarchaeota archaeon
TGCTGACATGGGCATTGGAATGAATGAATATTTCTTAATGAGTTCTGGATTGAAGACAGCATAGCCTTCACCGAAGTCAGCACCAATTGGTAGCCAGCTCATGTGTTCTACGCCAGCTGCAATGACAATATCCGCATTATATGTGCCAATGGATTGGGCTGCGAAGTTTACGGCTTGCTGAGAAGAACCACACGCTCGGTTAATCGTGGCTCCTGGGACAGTATAGGGGAAGTCTGCACCGAGGAGGGCTAGTCGAGCGATATTCGCGCCTTGCCATGAGGTTTGTGTATTGCATCCCATCATTACGTCATCGACGTCTTTGGAATCCACTTTGGTTCGCTTTGTGATCTCTCTCAACACATGGGAAGCAAGTTCGTCGGGTCGGGTATGTGCAAAAGCACGGTCTTTCCTACCGATGGGTGTTCGAATTGCATCTACGATAACAGTTTCACGAAGTTCCTTCATCTCATATTCACCTTTTTTCGTCTTTACTCTCCTTTGTATTCGGGTTTACGTTTTTGTAAGAACGCGGTTATGCCTTCAAACAGATCCTTAGTTGAAAAGGTCTTTGCAAAGGCCTGTGCTTCGTAGGCAAGACCTATCTCAAGAGGAACCTGTGTTCCATAATTCAAACATTGCTTCACCAGTTTCAACGCGATGGGTGATTGCTCAGCGAGCGATTGAGCAAATTCACGGACGTCTTTTTCAAACGAGTCGTCTGGAAATACACGGTCAACCAATCCAATTTCTAAGGCTTCCTCAGCAGTGAAGCGTTTTCCAAACATAATCGCCTCACGCGCCTTCTGTAGTCCGATAATTCGAGGTAGTCGTTGTGTCCCTCCCCAGGCTGGAATTAAAGACAAATTCACTTCAGTGAGACCAATCTTGGCTCGCTTCGCAGCTAGACGAAAATCACTGGCAAGGGCAATTTCACATCCACCACCGTATGCATACCCGTTAATTGCTGCAATCACCGGTTGTGGCAGTTTGTCAACCATTGCCAGAATTTCATGACCCTTTGCTGCAATATATTGTGCAAAGTTTGGAGTGACTCCACTCATAAATACCGAGAGATCCGCTCCAGCAGAGAAGGCTTTCTCCCCTGCACCAGTTATAATAAGAACTCGAATTTCTTTGTCTTCTTCAACAATCTGCAGGGTCTTTTGAAGTTCACGTGTGAGGTCCTCATTTATTGCATTCAGCTTGTCTGGTCGATTTAATGTTAACCAAGCCAGTTTCTTTTTTGGCTCCTTTTTCAAAAGGATAGTCTCTGTCATTATCGATTTCCTCATTGCTTCGTTTTACGAATAATGCGGAGAATATACTGCTTTCTAACAAAAGGCTTCCGAATAGTCACAGAAAAAAGAAAGAAATCTACTCTACACCATTTATACCAAAGATGGTACCTGAATTACTATGATTGAATCACAATTGGACGTGAGTAGATGAAACGGTTTTGGCACAAAAGCTGGCCCGAAGGAAAACCACATGATATTGCAATCCCTGATTCAACAATTCATGAAACTCTTAATACTACAGCAAAGCAGTGTCCAAACAATCCTGCGTACTACTTCCAAGGACGCACTATCACATACCAAGAAATCGACGCACTCTCGAATCAACTCGCCAACGCTTTAATCCAACTAGGTGTCCAAAGAAGAGATCGCATAGCCTTCATGTTACCTAACATTCCCCAATCCCCCATTGCCCTTTTTGGAACCCTCAAAGCTGGAGCTATTGTTACACCTATCAACCCACTGTTTAAACATCACGAGCTCCATCATCAGCTAAATTCAGCAGGAGTAAAGCATCTCATTGCTTTAGACATATTTCATGAAGTCGTCGAAGAAGGGCGACAAGATACACCAGTCGAGTCTGTTATCTATACTCGTATCGGCGAATATCTCAGCAAGGCCAAAGCGACGTTTGGGCGGTTAGCTCGAAAAATTCCTTATCCTAAACTCCCGATAGGTTCTGATATTCATCTCCTTCCTAAAATCCTCAAAGAGCAAACAACCAGTGCCCCCATAGTAGAGAGTCATCCCGATGATATCGCTGCTCTCCTCTATACCGGTGGCACAACAGGACCTCCGAAGGGAGCAATGTTGAGTCACAGGAACTTGGTGTTTAACGCAAAGGTTGGAAGTCAATGGTTCGATGTTCGATTTGGTGAAGAATGCTTCGTTGGAATCCTTCCCGCTTTTCACGCCTTTGGATTTTCCTGCGTCATCGTGCTATCTACACTTATCGCTGCTGCAGTTATTCTTATTCCGCGACCTGATCTCAAAGAAATCATGAAAAGCATTCAGCAATACAATGCCACTGTTCTTGTAGCTGTACCGACACTCTATGTCTCCCTCTTAGCTAGCCCCTACCTGAAACAATATGACATCAGTAGTCTTGAGAACTGTTTCTCTGGTGCTGCATCATTGCCTATTGAAGTATTAGAGCAATTCCAACAACAAACTGGTAGCTATATCGTCGAAGGGTACGGGATGACCGAAACTTCACCTATTCTCACACTGATACCCCAAGGTGTTTTGAAACCTGGATCAGTGGGTATTCCTGCCTTCAATACAGACGTGAAAATTGTAGACCAAATAGATGATTCCAAGGAACTACCAGTTGGCAAATGGGGCGAAATCCTTGCAAGAGGTCCTCAAATCTTTCAGGGTTATTGGGAAGCTCCCGCTGCCACAGCCAATACTCTCCGGAGAGGTTGGATTCACACAGGAGATCTCGGTCGTTTTGACAAGGACGGGTATCTCTATATTGGCGATCGTAAAAAGGACCTCATCAAACGCAGCGGTTACTCTGTCTTTCCAGCAGAGGTTGAGGCGTTACTCTATCGTCATCCAGACATTGCCGAATGCGCTGTTGTTGGTGTACCTACTCCCCGAGTAGGAGAAGAAGTCAAGGCTTTCATCATCATTAAACCAGAATCTAAAGGTAAAATCACTGAAGACGAAATTCGAGACTGGACCAAGCGAGAAATGGCTGCATACAAGTATCCCCGGCTCATCGAATTCCGCGACGAGCTCCCGAAAAGCGCCGTTGGAAAAATTCTCCGTCGAGAATTACGTGGTAAATAACAACCACTTGCATTCATGAATTAATGAATCCATAACGAAACGGTTACTGCGTTCCTACAAGTCTTAATTGGCAGTCACAGTTTGACCCGCTGTGGCTGCAACAGCGTCAAATCCAAATCGGTCGCGAATCCTCAGTGCAAGATTCTCACACGCAGCAGCATCGCCGTGCATTGTAAGAATTTTTGGGTTCCCTCGTGTTTGTCGAAGGAAATTGAGCACATCCTGCCGATCTACGTGACAGGAGAAATTGTAGAATTCAACCTGTGCTTTAACAGGCACGATACTTGGTGTTCCATTTTCAGTCTTTATCATGAATTGTTTCTGATGAAGGAGTTCGGCTCCTGGAGTACCAGGAAGTTGCTTACCAACTAAAAACACACTACTACGTGCATCTGCAGCAATGTCCTTCAGATAGCGTTGAGCGGCTCCACCCTTGAGCATTCCCGCCGGAGCAATGATTATTGCTGGTTCCTTCGTAGCCGCTTCACGATCAGAGTTATTCCGGATGAAGGTTGCCTGTTGGGCCGCTTTAGTGAGCTTTTTGCCCCCGGAGAAGAACTTAGAATGTCCTTGCATGAGACGAGTAACCTTGCGAGCCATCCCATCCAGAAAAATCGGATAGTCTAACCCCTGGTGTCGATGCTGTGCAAGAACCGTCAGTACTTCCTGCGATCGACCAACAGCAAATGCAGGTATTAGTGCTGTTCCTCCATTTTCAAGGGTCGTTCGCACATTCTTCACAAACTCCTTTTCGGTGTTCTTTCGTGATGGGTGATTCTCAAGCGCATACGTGCTTTCTACAATCACTACATCCAAGTCACCTAATTGACGGGGGTTAGGTGCACCCTTAACCAGTTGTGTATTGATTGTGTTCAAATCTCCCGTATAGAAAATTCGCGTTGCGCCATTTCCATTGGCTTCTGTCTCGACGAGAATCGAAGCACTACCCGGAATATGTCCGGCATCATGAAGAGTTACACGCATCTTGGGATGAACCTGGATAGATTCATTATAAGTCAGGGTTTGCGTGTTCTTCAGCAGGTTTTTCACCTCAGACCTTTCAAAGGCTAACGAACCACCTCCAATGCGAATCATATCATATAGGAGAAGCCGAACAAGTTCTTTCGTCAATTTCGTTGCATACATAGGAACGCGGTGGGTTTGACTTCCCGCTATCATGGGAAGACTTCCACTATGATCAAGATGAGCGTGAGTAAGTACGCTGGTTAGGTTTCGTGTGGATGTAGGTAACGGGACTCGTTGAGCTCCGTTGAAGGCAGTGCCGTAGTCCATGACGATTCGGGCGTCTCCTTGTTCCACTAGGACTGCTGAAGCGCCGACTTGCCGGCAACCGCCGAGAAATGTAATCTTTGTCATTTCTATCATTCCCTCTTTGGGTTTTGTAATCATGACAAGTAAACCCGCTTCGTCTGAACTCTTTCTACTAGTTCAGGACAGACAGGTCAGGTAGGTGTTTCTTCCACTCCGCCTCATCTGAAGATTCACTAAACAGAGAAACCTTCGCGCAGAGGGATTATTGTCGCCAGGTTTCGTATCCAAGTCAAATCAATTATTTTGGACACGCCTTGGCGTTGAACACTTATCTCTTGTCTGAGTGTGAGACAGGAACACGCGTTTAAAAACCTTACCCTTCACTAAGCGGGTTTTGAAGTTGATGGCAGCTTACCAAAAAGGGCCTTGTAGCGCTGTTGTAAAGATTCTAACCTAAACACGGGGACAGGAATCGACCCCAAATCCGCTTTACCAGGCACTGATCCATGGTAATCCGACCCTCCAGTGAGGATTAATTTAAACTCTCCAGCTAACTCGCCCAATAATGCCAACTTTGAATCAATAGTTGCATACCATTCTGGAGGTTGCCCAGTCACATCATGCCAAGGGTAATAGTATTCAATTCCTTGAAGACCTTGTTTAACGAGGGGGGAAATCAGCTCTCTCGGTGAAAGGTTCACAGTAAGAGGGTGGGCAATGACTGGGAGACCCTTCGCATCAAGAATCGCTTGAATCCCCTCAGCAATAGTGGGCCGTGGGCGTTCAGCATAGGCCGGTCGTCCAAATGCTAGATACTTGTCAAAGGCTTCCTCTAACGATGATACAACTCCATTGCGAACTAATACACGAGCAAGATGGGGACGCCCCATAGATTCGCCTGCAGCCTCTGCTTCCACTTCCTGTTGATCAATATCAATACCCAACGCCCTGAGCCTAGCTAACATTTTAGGTAATCGGGCCTCACGTCCAGCCTGCATCCACTCAAGTAGCGACCGAAGACCTATATCCATCGTATCAAGGTAAAAACCCAAGAGGTGGATTCGGTGGTCCAACCATTTGCAGCTAATCTCAACTCCGGGCACCACCTCAATACCCAAATTCGTCCCGACTCGGACCCCTTCATCCACACCATGCGTAGTATCATGATCGGTTATGGCAATGCCAGCTAATCCTATTTCATGTGCTTTGCTAACTACTTGTGTTGGTGTTTCAATGCCATCTGAGGCGGTTGTGTGAACATGTAAGTCCACAAATTGCTTCACAACTAAAATCTCCCTCAATGGTCATTCAATCGGAAAATCAGGTAAAAGCTTTCGGATTACCTTCAATGACTCCAGCGCATCCTCTCGATTCAACTCAAAAATCACTGGACCATCAAACCCGCACCCATTTAGCACGGTAAGGAATTCCACAATAGGCATGTCACCCTTACCTAATACTTGATGGTCAAAATATGGAAACCGTTTCCCTTCCACTGGTCTCACGGCTCCATCATGTAAATGAACCTCACTCAGCCGACTATGATAACGATCGACAAAATCCAGTAAATCCGTTGAACCAGATTGACCAGAGAGAACATGACCCGTATCCAAACAAATCGATGTGTTTAGTCGTTCAGCAAGACGCCACGTATATTCAAAAGGAAATTCTATGGACTCCAAAGCAATTTTCCGTGGTGGAAGTCCAGTGCGTTGTAACAATTCTTTAACGCTCTGTTCAGCCAATCCACCCAATACTTCGAAAAGATAGGGCTTGTATTGAGGAGTGACATCAAACTCACCAAATTCTGCACCAAGCCAACCCGCGTTATGCATAACATACACTTCAGGGTCCAGGGACTCGACTATCCTAATCGAGTCAACTAAGCAGTCAACGGAGGCTTCTCGGATGAATGCATTCGGGCTAGACGGTTCAATTGACCAAAGTGGTAAGTGGGCAGTATATGTGAGATCTAATTCTTCTTTCACTTCAAGTAGACTCGCTATCTGATTTTCAGATAATGCCCCAGGAAGCACATAACCAATATCCAAGGTTAGTTCCATTAAGGAAAATCCCTGGTTGTGGGTTATGCGCATAATTTCAGCGAAGTCAAATTGGCTAAAATCCAATGTGCCTTTAGAAAACAGTTGAGACATAACCGTTGACCAATCTAGAGCCGTTATACCAAACTGCATACTGACCATCCTCACTCTCTTCCCTGCACCATCTTTTGGCTATAAAGGTCAGGGTCATTCATAACTCTTTGAAAGGAAAAGGGTTAAAGGAACTTCGTATCGCTAAGAACTGTTCAACTCACATCCCTTTGGAGCAGAATAGAAGATGTCCAAAGTCGAATTGAAAAAGGAAAACCAGATTGCCATTATTACGATAAATAATCCACCTGCGAATGCACTCAATCCTGAAGTCTTCAACGCTTTACAGAAACTGTTCGCTGAACTGGACCAAGATGACACAAAGGTGATTATCCTCACTGGTGCAGGTGACCGATTTTTTATTGGTGGTGCAGACATCAAGCAATTCATTGGGCTTGATGGAAAGGCCGCTGAAAAGCTTGCCCGACAGGGTCAAAAGTTCACTCTCTTCTTAGAACAACACAGCAAGGTCATCATTGTAGCCGTGAATGGTTACGCATTGGGTGGTGGAATGGAAATTTCCCAAGCGTGCGATTTCATCATCGCATCTGAAAACGCCCGTTTCGGACAAACGGAAATCAAACTCGGTATCATTCCCGGGTGGGGTGGTACCCAACGCCTTCAACGCTGGATGGAGCCTCAGCGTGCCCGCGAACTCATTCTTACTGGTGATATCGTTCCCGCTTCTGAGATGATGGGATTCGTATACAAGATCGTTCCCCCTGAAGAACTTCTCCCCACAGCAATGGATCTTGCAAAACGTATTGCCAGTCGTGGGCTTGTCGCAATCCAGCTAGCCAAGAAAGCGATGAAACAAGCGATGTACCTCCCAATTGAAGACGGCCTTAAGCTTGAAGCTCGCTTTTTCGGAGAATCCTTTGATTCCGAAAATGCCAAAGAAGGTATCAAAGCCTTCTTGGAGAAACGAGAACCTAAAGTCTTAGATAAATAGGATTTTCAGCATCGAATCTGAACCAACAAGCCTCTGCCAGTCCTTCGCAGAAACCACAGAATACGCCAATTCCACCCAAATCAGACAAAACCATTAAAGCACCATGTCAGGCTAGTTGTAGCCGACATATGTCATCCTTACATTAAGGAGTGATTTGGGATGCGAAAACGTCATTTAGTTTTAGGACTCTTTCTAATTTGCTTTTTACTCGACTTTACCGTTCCAATGATTCCAAATATTGGAGCAGGTTTGTTTGCGAGTGACACCGCACAGACGCCATTTTCACCCTTTACTCCTTCCCTTCCACCAACTGACCTTATTGTCCTTCCCTCCGAAGAAGAATCCCCAACACCACCGGATCACCCCCTCGGAACAGGTCGTGAAACCCTAACCGAATGGTGGGATACCAATTATGATTACCGACGAAAAATCACCATCATTGAACCGGATATCGCATCTCGAAACATGGAACCGGTTCATGTTTACCTCACTTTCACAGGTGATGTAGCTCGACAAGGAATTATTGCTGTAGCCTACTGGGATCTTGCCAGCTGGCACGAAGTCCCTTCTCAAATATGGAATGCTACCACCCACACCACAGGACCTACCACTTTCTATGATTCTTGCACCGTTTGTTTTCTTGTGAATATCACACAGAACTACCAGGAAGTTTTCTACATCTATTATGACGATGATTACTCCGTTGCTCCAAGCTACACAGACCGGATCACAGCAATCCCATCAAACGGACCTATTACTGATGATTCAACCATGCCCTGGGTGTATTCCGATGTCACAAGCACAAATTACACAAATGTTGACATGGTCTACATTCGTTCTGCTGCCACACAATATGAACATGCCTCTAT
>JAEOSA010000305.1 GCA_016840595.1 Candidatus Hermodarchaeota archaeon
TTCATTGCCTCCGTCACCAGCTATGATCCTACAACAGAAGCCCTCTGGGGGGTTGGCACACGATTTGCCATGGGTGTAAGTGTCAAAGATTTCCGCTTTACCCAAGAATTAGAAGTCATCGAACTACAGCTAGGCCGTAGCCTACACGTTCGATCTCTTTCAGGGCAACCATTCCAAGATGCAAAATGGTATTTTGAACACACAGCGTCGGGAACTCAAGTGACCTACGAAATCACCTACCAGCTTCCCGAAGTCTTTCTGGGTCGGAAGATTGACGAGAAAATCCGAAAAGAGTTGGATAACCAAATTCGCATCGATGCGCGAAAAACTCTCACTACTCTAAAAACCCAAATCGAGAACCCGACATAATTTTCCTTCTATAAAAAGCAGAAGCTTTAATTGACTAAAGCAATCAATCACCGTTCTACATTGAGTTAGAAGGAGGTGTGCCATGGTTCTTCCCAAGAATGGTACAAAAGTAGTATTGACTGCTTCTGAAATCGAAATGAGCCATTTCGGTGAAGATCCATTCGGGGCTTTTGCTGGGTCATTCCTCCTCATTCCAAGCTTTCTCAAACCTCTCTACATGCCGAAAGAAGAAGACCAATTGAGCAAACGATCTCGATTTGCACCTTATGGGTTACGAAAAGTGGAAGCGCTCCTCCTCGATAATGGCTTTGATGAAACCGAGTTAGCAGTGGTTCATCCATCAAATCTCAAGCATTTCGTGGGATCAGATACGCGAGTAGTGGGCGTTTCAAGCATGGATCCACTTGGAATTGCCTATGTGAGCTTAACCTACTCCAATATGTTCGCCCTGGGCAGCGAGCCACGTAATCGTCGTGAGTTCCGTGATCTATTACGGAGAAGCCCTATCGCGAAAGTGCGTGATCGCGGTCAAGCAAAAGTGATTGTTGGTGGAGCTGGTGCTTGGCAAGTAGCCGGTAAAACGGCAAGGACAACTTTAGGAATTGATTGTGTTATTACTGGTGAAGTTGCCTCTCACCTGGTGGATATTTTTCATGATGCGATCGATGGCAAACCTCTCCCCACATCAGATGTTGGTGGAGTGCTAAGGTCTCCTGAAGACATTCCTCTAATTCGAGGTGGTTCTATTCATGGGGCGGTTGAAATCACACGAGGGTGTGGTCGCGGCTGTCAATTCTGTTCACCAACTCAACGACGACGGTTTTCATTACCACTCGATCACATTCTGCAGGAAGTACGGGTAAACGCAGATTCTGGTAATGAGATGATTATTCTCGCAACAGAAGATCTCTTTCTGTATGGACTTAAATCACCCAAGTTTATTCCCAATCGGAAAGCTGTTGTCAATCTCATCGACAATTTGGTTAAAGTCCCCGGCATTCATTACATCCAACCAGCTCATATTGCACTGGCACCTGTTGTTGCTGACCCCAAATGTACCGAAGAAGTTGCAGAGCTTCTCATAACTCGTGCTCGGTATAAGCGCCGAGGAAAACCCTATGTTACTGCTGAGGCGGGTATTGAAACGGGAAGTGTCCGCCTCTTTAAACGGCGAATGGCTGGGAAAGCTCTCCCTTTCAAACCCGAAGAATGGCCTGAAATCGTGAAACAAGCCATTGGAATCCTCAATGATAATCAGTGGTATCCGTTAACAACTTGGTTAGTTGGTCTCCCAGATGAGGAAGAAGAAGATGTAATTGCCACCCTTGAACTCCTCGATGATATGAAAGGAATGAACTTGTTTGTGACACCTTTACTCTGGGTCCCATTGAGACCGTCAATTCTCAGTGAAGGGAGTCGTCCTCAAATTGAAGCTCTCACCGATTTACAATGGGAAGTTTTTACACGTTCTTGGAAATTCAATCTTGATGTGTGGCGACCTCCACTTAGAATGAATTCATGGAAGGCTTTTGGGAGTGCATTTCTTGTACCGATTATCGGGAGTCTTGTATATTTCGTCTACGCACGGAGAAACCCCGCAGCCTCTATGATAAAACAGCTGCTTTTCCATTCTTTCAATAAAGCATTCTTCGAATCAGCTTAGCTACAAAAAAGGAAGTTATAGCCGTAGTTGAAGTTAATCAGTCGACGCTCCGCAGTGGTAACAGAAATTGTCACGGGGACGAATTTTTTTTCCACATTCAGGGCAAAATTGGGCATCGGGTGTCGATTTTGTACCCTCTTGTGTAGTTGGTGGAGTCTCC
>JAEOSA010000081.1 GCA_016840595.1 Candidatus Hermodarchaeota archaeon
CTGGAAGTCCCACTGTTTTGGCAAGTTCTGTTCGATTCGAGAGCTTCTCGAGATACTGGGGTGCCGATTGAATCATTCGGGCTACATCAGGAGAAGTATATTCAACAGGTATTACTCCAATGCCCAGCTCGAGGTTCGCCTTTGTGACTGATGGGCTAAGAAACTCTTTATGTTTGAGGACAAAGGCTGTACCAAGGGTGGGGTGCCCTGCGAACGGGAGCTCAATTGCAGGAGTAAAGATTCGAACCTTCGCTGTACAATCTTCGAGCTTGGATAGTTCAATGAATGTGGTTTCGGAGAAGTTCATTTCCAGCGCGATACCCTGCATAATTTCTGTATTGATTTGCGCATTCGCTTTGATATTCCAAAATGTGGCTAACTGGTTACCACCAAAGGCGTAGCGATCGTCGACGAATACACTGGTTTGAACATAGGGGAGCGTTATCATAGGATTCACCTGAGGTAAGCTAGTTTGTCTTCCTGAATAGAAGAGTTTTCTCTTCTTAATTTAATCTGACTCTTGTTTTTCGAACAGTTCAGATAGAGGGAGACTGGCAGAGAGCGCAGGAGCGCTTTATATACCCGTGAAAACAACGTTAGAAATAGCGGCTTAATACTGGTGATGATATTATGATCGAGTTTAACGCCCATGTGACAAAAGGTAACAAAATTCAGCTACCAGATTGGCTTATTGAAAGTGCTAGTCTCAAAGAAGGCGATGTGTTACGTCTAGCAGTTCTTCACAAAGTAATTGTGCAAATGGCAGAACAACCTGAGCGAAAGCCAGCTCCAAAGGCAAAAACGAAAGCAAAAACTAAGCCTAAATCCGGAGAATAGCCATTACTTCTTTTCAGCAGCTTTGTCGCGTCTTTCTTTTATTGCGAAGGCGATTTCGAGCCCCTTTTCCTCAACCACTTTCACAGCCAGTTCTTCTTCTGTCATAGAAAAGTACTGTTTTCCGAATTGCTCAACTTTTTTCCAATCAATCGACAGACCAAGACCAGCTTCTTGTGGGAGTTTGAGATACCCATCCTTAGGAAGAATGGGTGTTTTGAGGATTCCATCACGCACTTTTGGTGTCCATGAGCCAGGTTCATGGGGGAATTCCAGAGGATATTTTCTATTCGTTAGGGCATAGGTGTGCATGTTAATCCAGAGTCCGACTCCATTAGTCCAAGTGTGAGGATTGAATCCAAGCTCCGTCCCCCGAATTGCGTCTAAGGTTTTTAGAATATCATCAATCCCTGAAACGGTTGCATCAGGCTGATAGAGATCAAGGCTCTTGAAATGAAGAAACATCTTGATATCATGCCACCCAGCATTCAATTCTGCCCCAGCAATTTTGATTGAGCTAGCCTTCCGAAGTTTCGCGAGATCCTGGTAGGCGTGCATTTCAAGAGGTTCTTCCAGCCAGCGGATATTAGCATCAGCCACGCCTTTGACAAAATTTTGAGCGCGTTTAAGGTCCCATGCAGGCGTTCGATCAACGATGGTCACCCGCCAGCCTTGATTGGCATCGACCATAAAGGGGTATTCCAAATCAACGCCTTTACGGGTGTCTTGTATGACTTGAATATCCTCGTCAAGTGTATCAGCGTGAACACGTAACTTGATACCCGCATATCCTTCGCGTTGAGCTTGTTGGCAAATTGGAATGTGGGTTTTGGGATCACAGACTGCACCTGTGGACCAGTACACGGGAACGGGTTTGTCTGTGCCTCCTAGTAGTTTCCAGAGGGGTTGATCTTGAGCTTGGGCTTTAATGTCGTAGAAGGCTGCTTCCATCCAGAAATTTCGCCAACCGAGAAAACTGAGTTCAATAAGTCGTTGATGAACTAAATCGGTATCACACGGATCTAATCCGAGAAGGTATGGAGCCATTACGTCTCCAAGTCCCTCCCGTTCTTCAGCAAAGGCAACTCCCGCCGAAACACCGGTGAGTCCAGTGTCGGTTGTCAAGCGCAGAAGAGTGAACCGATTTTCGGTTTGAGGATAGCCAGGAATCCAAGCTGGATAGAATGGTGTTTCGAGAGGGATGGCAATATGAAATAACTCAATTTTGTTCACTTTCATCGTTAGCAGGCCCACCATTATTTGTCGGTGAAAGACAGTTGTAGGTCGCTATTGGATTGAAGTTCCCCAAAAATGCCACTCAAGAAGACGAATTAGTAGTTCGTTTTCTTTGCCAATAATATCCGATGATTAAGGGTACAGTCAGTATCCCCGTTTGAGATCAACAATACTCAAGAAGTCTTTTCGCCCTTGTGCATATCGACGGATGTTTTCAATTATTTCGTCCCATCTTTCCAAATCATCCGCAGGTGAATATGCTCGATGCGGTGATAATATCATATTGTCTAATTCATGGAAAGGCTGTTCGAATGGATATTTTCGACCCGATTCATCGGGTTCTGGCTGATAAGTATACCACACGTCAATAGCAGCACCAGCGATGACATTCTTTTTTAGTGCCTGATACAAGCCCTTTTGGTTGATAACTGCACCTCGGCCAACATTCACAAGGACCCCTTCTGGACCCAACCGTTTCAATTCATTATAGCCTATCATTCCATCGGTTTTAGGAGTCAGGGGTACTGCGACGAGTAAAGTGTCAGTAGCATCAAGGAAGTCATTCAACTGCGAGGGATTGTATTTTTTCATAGGCGTTGGTAAAGGTTCACGTTTTCCTCGCCAACTACGTCGTAATGCGGTGAACTTCACATCAAATCCTGCGAGGAAGCGATGGCCCTGCTGGTTGATTGCTCCGTAGCCTAGGAAGCCGACGGTTCTGTTCCTTAGAAGTGTGGTTTTTGCGTCGGCGTCTCCTTTCCGCCATTCGCCGCCTTTCATCCAATTATGGTGGGGTACGATTTTGTTAAGTAAAGCGAGAAGGAGTGCGACTGTGTGTTGTGCAACTAGGTATGAGTTGCCATGACTGTTCACGAGCACGATTCCCCGTTGTTGTCCGTGATCTCGGAACCAGTCGATTAGATTCTGTACACCTACACCGGGAAACAGGAATAACTGCAGTTGTTGAGCCTGTTCTAGGAGGTCTTGTGATGGGCGCCAACCTACAAGGACATGGACATCAGGTGCCCATTTGAGAAATTCAGATTCCTCGGCTTTTTCAGGGAAGATCAGATTGAGTCCTTTGATTTTGCTGAGATTTTTTTGTATGTACTTTTGGAGGGGACTGGGAACTTTCCAGAGAAACAAGACGTTGATAGGTTTCACGTGCGTTCACCAAACTTGTAATGGAGAATTGATGAAAACCGATTTGTGGGTATCCAAAGGCACTCTAAAGGGAAAAGTGAACCTCTCAACCTGTTTTTTGTAGTCACATTTTGTGACCACTAAAAGTGAGCCCAAATCGTGAGTCCGCCTTTTATAAGACGGAATCTATTGCTTTCTTCGGTGACACGAAAAATGCACAATTACAATAATCATGATGGCATGGACAAGGAAAAGCGAGCACGAATTATCAAAGACATCTACACATTTGCTTGCCGCCGCTAAACCAATCGCTTGACTTCTTGGACGTGCCCTAAACTCCTGGGGCTCGGGCAAAAGGGCACGGGTCCCATTCTCTATTTCTCCCGTTTCCAATCAGGAAATTTCTTACTTTGTTTTTAGTTTTGAACCTGCTACCGAAAGAAGTAGAATAATGTATAGTCGTATATGATTAGAAGTAGAACCCAAAAATGGGTGAGAGATTCGTTGCCGATCCAATATGAGATTTGTCACCTTTGTAATAATCCCGGAGAATTTCAATGCACCAACTGTAATCAACCTACATGTGGGAATGACGTACATGTTCGAGTAGTCTGTACAAAATGTATTCACCCAAAGAAGAGCGAATATACAGTTCAGCAAGCATCCTGTGATGATGTTGAAGTTCTTGAAGAGTTGGTGAAACTTTTCTGGGGAGATCCAATTCAACTCATGTTTAATCAGAACTATAGAGTTGCTCAAGAACCGGCCATTACGGCGAAAAAAGACGGGAACATAATCGGATTCATATCTTACAAGGATTTTAACAAAAATGCAGTCCTAATTATCGCCCTGGGAATTCTTCCTAGTTTTCAAGGATGTGGAATCGGACGCACATTAGTTGCACAAATTGAAAACTATGCAAAAAGTCAAGGAAAACGGCAACTTCTCGTTGTCACCTCCAACGATAATCTTCCCGCTTTCGCCTTCTATCAGCGTCACGGATTTCAACTCTTTGAAGTTGCACCCAACGTAATTGCAGAGAAACTTGGTGGATTACAACTAGGTATTGCTCGTATTCCAATTCGAGACGAGCTTCGCTTACAAAAAATCCTTAGTTAATTTCCTTGAGAAGTTCGCTG
Source organism: Candidatus Hermodarchaeota archaeon (assembly GCA_016840595.1). The sequence continues at coordinate 4,353 of JAEOSA010000081.1, forward strand.
ATAAGATTTAGACCAGTTACTAATTTGTCTCCATTATAACCAAAACCAATGCGTAGATGATTGGGCATTTGAAAATGGTCACCCGGTGAGATGAGGACACTTTTTTCTTGAATCAGTCTATGTGCCAATTCCACCGAGTTGATGGGAGCATGATACCTGGGCAGACAGATGGCACTGGCTTTGGGAGGAATACATTCAAAGAGGACCTGATGGTCTTTGAGCCATTGATTCACAACGGACCAATTTTTACGTAGAATCTTTTGAGTGCGGTCAAGGATTTTCTTGCGGTTAGCTGGCTGCAAGGCAATTGTTGCCACCATATCGCTGAGGAGGGAGGGGGCGATCGTAGTGTAATCAGTGAGCGACCAAAGGTCATAGATGAATTCTGAATTAGTGCTGATGACCCAGCCAATCCGTAAACCGGGAAGTCCATAGGCTTTCGAGAGGCCACAGGTAACCAAGGTTTGGTCGTAGAACTCGAACATTGATGGAGTAATGGGACCATTGAGTTCCGCACCTTGATAGACTTCATCGGATAAGATCCATGCATTGACATCTTCCGCTAATTCAGCAATTGCCTTCAAAGTATCTGTGTTCATTACTGCGCCAGTGGGATTATTTGGGTTACAGATTGCGATTAAACTTGTTTTTCTAGAAACCAGTTGTTTTAGTTCCTCGAAATCAATAGCCCATTCAGTTTCAGACGCGTGCAAATAGAAAGGCTTCATTCGGTAGCCCAATGCGTTTCCTAAACCCCAGAGCTGGAGATAGTTCGGTAACATCATTACCATTTCATTTCGGTCATCTTGCTGTTGCTGTAGACCAAGAAGGGTAATGAAATTCGCTTCAGCACATCCATTTGTCACTGTCACGTGATCAGCTGTAAAGTCCCCGTATTGGCTACTAATGAGTTCTCTAAGAAGAATCGTGCCGTTTGTTTGCGGATAACCCAAGCTCTGCTTAAGTAATTGACGTTGAAAATCTGCATCATCAATGATGTCACAAAGTCGAAGGGCCTTAACTCCACTTTCGGCTAGATTATATTTGACTCGGTGTTCCCACTCGGATTGGATACGCTCTAGCTCAAATCGTTCAAATTTCATCGAGTTTGAACCTCCATTTTAAATCAGTTTAGAAATGTAAAGTCCTTGCCTATCATGTTAGAGGGAGAAGAGATGGATTGCTGCCTTTCCAAGGATGATTTCCAGTTCCTCATCAGTAAACTTGGTATCACTAACAGAATTGATATTCTGGATAGCTTTCACCCATTCAGGAGGGGGCATAATTACATTGAGCAAGGCACCGTCAGTGCCAAAGAGAACCCGCCAAGGTCCCAGCATATCAATTGCGGAGCGTAACACCTCAGCAAAATGTTTGGGGTTTTCTTGATATTTACCCTGCCACCCCGAGAAGTCAACGTACATGTTGGGTTTTGCAGAAGCAAAATCTAGTGTTTGACGCCACCAGCCATGCCCAATGTGTGCTACCACAATTTTCAACTCGGGAAAGTCTGCAGCAACGGTATCAATGTATTTTGGTTCTGAAAACTTGGCAGCCATTGGGGCCGGTTGATTGCCTGAGTGGAATAGAACCGGAACCTGCAGTTCAAGGGCTTTCTGATACACTGGGTAACAGACAGGGTCATCAGGGTAATACCGAGTAGTTGGATGGAGTTTTATCCCCTTCATATTCCACTTACTCACGGCCTTTTCGAACGCTGCCACACAATTCTTTCTTCGCGGATCCATTCCGAACAACGAGTAAAGACGCCCTTCATGGTTGTTCACTGCCTCCACGTAGATTTGGTTCTTCTTCACCATATCATATGGCTTGCTGCGACCAGAAGTCTCGAACCAGTACCAGTAATCTAAGGGAAGAAGTAGTGTTTTTTCTATTCCAGAATCGTCCATCAATTGAACCAATTTATCCCCTGACCTATCCGCAAGAATTGGCATCTGCATTTCCAAGAGTTGTTTAGCATCCATGGGCTCTGGAGTATTTTTTGAAAACCGTCGAGCGCCCAACCGTGCACAGCCCATAAAGAAGTCCTGGGGATCGGAGTCACCCCAATGTAAATGATAATGCGCATCGACTATCATGATGACACCCTCATAGTCAATGCATCTTCCTAAAGCTTAACACTTTCTAGAACTATGACCTATTGATATCGACAGAATACTTCGATACGATCAGATCACATAGCGGTAGAGCGGATAAGAACTAGCCGAGATGGTTTACGAACACCGCATTCATGGTTGCGACGAGCTCATTCAGTGCGGTTCCGGGCTCCAACAGAATGCCATTCATCCAGTTCTCGTCACGTTGAATGATAGATGGGTTGAAGGGATTCGTAGGGCTCGGTGTCCCAGTAAAGGTGCCATTCAGGAACATGATGTGTCCAGTAGGGCTTTGAATAGTAAACAGCTGGATCCAAGTATTATCTGTGTACAGAATGTCCAAGCCAAAGCCGACAGAATAGTAGAGGTCCGAAATGGAATCCAGAGATTGGTTGGTGTTTTCAAGGCCATCATAGACGGCAGTATTGATGTTTTCAACCTCGGTGAGACTGGCTACAAATGTTTCATTGTAAAAAGTAATGTCATACGGATCAGTATCATTGAGGAAATTGGCAGATACATCCCAAGTACCACCGAGTAAGGGGATAAAGAGGGCGTTCATTAACTCGGGATAGACGATATCCGAGCTATTACCCATAATCTGAACCGCCAAGATATCAGATTCTTTTCCATGCATGAAAGTTGAAAGTGATTCTCCTATACTTTCACCATTCGTTGGAGATGGAGGAGCGAATAGTCCGATTAAAAAGGGAGAGGCGAGAATCAAGCCCAACACTATGGGTATGACAAGTAGTCCTAGCCATTTCCGGTTCATAATACCCACCAATCTTGAATTGTTAATGCTGGGTTATGATCCGGACTATATTAGCATACAGTTATCGGCAAAGCATTATGACAGACTAGAACCGAAGTGACTAACGTAAGGACCTAAACGCACTGATTTAGGCTTATTCTCTCCGAAAGAAAAGCATGGACTAAAGTATGTTCCAAGAATGTCCATATCTTTCGGTAAACGAGATTTCTCCCAAGGATTTCCGTGGCCGTGGAGAAGGATCTTCATCCGGAACACCAAGAGCAACAAGAACCACAATATCAGCGTTCTCTGGGATTTCAAGCTCAGTTTTTACTTGTTTAACAAATTCTGGTGGTCGTGACTCATAAGTGGCAATCCAGCAGGAGCCATACCCAAGAGCTGTTGCGGCAAGAACGATATGTTCAGCAGCAATCATAGGATCTTGGATATGCCAGCGAGCCTGATTCCCAGGACAACAGGATGCCTGTTGCAATCCAAGAACCACGATGATAGCATTCGCATTTGCAATGAAGCGCTGTGGAGAAGGTTGCCCAAGCAAGGCTTTAACTTCTGGATCCTTAACGACAATGAACCGCCATGATTGGCTGTTATTTGTTGACGGGGCTAGCCGTGCGGCGTTTAGGATTTTCTCTAGGTCGGAATCAGGTATATCATAGGGTTTGTAACGTCTGATGCTGCGTCGTTTTTGAATAACTTCGAAAAACGGTTCTGTCACGCTTAAACGCCTTTTCTTAGGAGTGGTTGGTGTTTTTGGTTGAGTTTCAACTGCTTTTGTCATTTTCATCATTCCTTGAAGTTCAGAGCGTGACAGTTAGTTAATTCGGAGAAACATCGCCTTCGCAAAGTGTACACTGCTATTTGATTTGTGATCTGGTGAACAAACATTTCCTGCATTACATTTTTTATTCGCCAATTTTATCAACCTTCTATTTATTGGATGTCCGATATCTATTATTGTACGCCCAATATTTAAATGTATTGGACACCCAATATTTACTCTGATTAAAAACAGCGAGAAATCCTAAAACTAGCCCGTGGCGTTAAAATACCATTTATTGTGGCGAGGTTTTTCCAGCTTCG
>JAEOSA010000082.1 GCA_016840595.1 Candidatus Hermodarchaeota archaeon
AAGTCGCTCATTCAGAATGGGACACATCCTTGTGAATACGCAATATTTCTAGAGGACTTTTTAGCGAAGGCTTCATAATGAATCAAGTAAAAAAAATGGGCAGATTCAAGCAGTATGTCCCATGAAGTACACGCAAAAGCAACACAATTAGTTGTTTGAACCTCGAATCATAATCATTCAGAGCAAAGGAGGAACGTCCAATGGTAACTGTGAACTTAGATAAAATATTCAACCCTCGAAGTGTGGCGATCGTTGGTGCAAGTGAAGAAGAGGGATCAGTTGGACAGATACTGATGACTAATCTTACACAAAGTGGCTTTGATGGTAAGGTTTACCCTGTTAACATTCGTCGAAAGGAAATTATGGGTCAAAAAGCCTATCCGAGAGTAGGTGAGATTCCAGATTCTATTGATTTGGCGATAATTGCCACGCCAGCAAAAACGGTTCCAAGTATTGTCGAAGAATGCGGAAAAGCTGGGATAATTGGAATCATTATTATCTCTGCAGGATTTAGGGAGATTGGTGAGGAAGGACGGGATTTAGAGAAACAGCTAACCGAATTGAAGAATCAGTATAACTTGCGTATCATCGGTCCCAATTGTTTCGGGATAATTCGTCCAAACATCAAATTAAATGGAACCTTTGCTGAGAGCATGCCCAGAGCAGGCAATATTGCCTTTATTTCACAGAGCGGGGCATTAGGTTCAGCAATTTTAGATTGGGCAAATGAACAAAACATTGGATTTAGCCATTTTGTGTCAGTTGGATCGATGATTGATGTTGACTTCGGTGATTTAATAGACTATTTTGGAACCGATCCACAAACACGAAGTATTCTCATGTACATTGAGGGCATTTCAAATGCTAGAAAGTTCATGAGCGCTGCTCGCCACTTTGCCAAAACAAAACCCATGATTGTCGTTAAAGCCGGAAAATTCAGTGAGAGTGCCAAAGCTGCTGCGTCACATACGGGGTCATTGACCGGTTCTGACATGGTCTATGATGCCGCCTTTAAACGCGCAGGGATTGTACGGGTTGAGGAAATTTCTGATCTTTTCAATGCTGCTGAAGTATTAGGAATGCAACCACTTCCTCAAGGACCTCGATTGGCAATAATTACCAATGCTGGAGGTCCAGGTGTGATGGCCGCAGATGCTTTAATCGCTCGTGGTGGAAAGCTCGCAAAGCTCGATGAAACGACTATGAAAAGGCTTGATAAGCTCCTCCCATCATATTGGAGCCATGGTAACCCAATAGATGTGCTAGGAGACGCTGACGCTGAACGCTATCGTACGGTTATGGACCTTTGTTTAAAGGATCCTTATGTCGATGGGATTCTAATTATCTACACACCTCAGGCAATTGCGGCTGCATCAGGGATAGCTTCAGCTGTTGTGGGGATGTGTGATGCAAGAGGGGGATGTGATAAGACAATTCTGACATCATTTATGGGTGCAGAGAAGGTTGATGAAGCGAATCGGATATTTGTGGAAAATGGCTACCCCACCTATTGGACACCCGAACAAGCTATAGCCGCATATATGTATATGTACCAATACAAACAGAATCTTGATTTATTATATCAAACACCAGAAGAACTCCCAACAGAGAGCAGCCCACCAAAGCGCCCTGTAATGGTAATCATTCGAAATGCAGCTCGACAGAATCGATCTATTCTCACTGAGGTTGAAGCAAAACAAATACTGGAATATTACAACATACCTGTCGTGAAAACACGGTTCGCATCAACAGCTGATGAAGCAGCTGCGGCAGCAGTAACTATCGGTTACCCTGTTGTATTAAAGATTCTCTCGCCTGAAATTAGCCATAAATCAGATGTTGGAGGTGTAATTTTAAATCTAAACTCTGATTTGGAGGTTCGAAACGCATTTGACCAAATTGTTGAATCCGTAAAAAAGTACAAATCTGATGTAAAAATAGAAGGTGTTACTGTTCAACCTATGATTCCACCTGATGGCATAGAAGTGATTTTAGGTGCAAAAAGAGATCCTCTCTTTGGTCCGATAATCCTCTTTGGTATGGGAGGGGTAGGCGTTGAATTCTTCAAAGACGTGGCTATTGGTTTTCCACCATTAAACCAGACTCTGGCAAGACGAATTATGGAAGAAACTCGTGTTTATCAGATATTGAAAAAAGGTCATCGAAGAACACCACCTGCAAATCTCAAACTCCTCGAAGAACTCATTGTTCAATTTTCTCACATGATGGTAGATTTCCCGGAACTCGTTGAGATTGATATTAACCCAATGCGAATTGACGACAAACAGGCTATCGCATTGGATGCAAGAATCGCCATTGATATTGAACGAATAGACAAAAGAATCGACCCAGCATCCGAACTTGTAATTAGCCCCTATCCGAAGAAATACGAATTGGTATGGCGAATGCGTGATGGACGAAATGTGTTATTTCGACCAATCAAACCTGAAGACGAGCCACTCTGGTTAGAGATGTTCCAGAATTTTAGCGAGGAATCAATTCGTTACCGATTCTTTGAAATTATAAAAGATACTCCCCATGAAGTTCGGATTCGATACACAAACATTGACTATGATCGGGAACTCGGTATCGTTCCTGTTCTCCAAGAGAAAGGCAAAGAGAAAATTTTAGGTGTTGTTCGACTAATCGAAGAACCAGATGGAAAACGTGGAGAAATCGCGTTCATTGTTGCTGATCCATGGCAACGACTAGGACTCGGTTCAAAGATGCTTGATTATATGATTGAAATTTGCATTGAACGAGGATTAGATGAAATCTATGGGATTATGTTACCTGATAACTTTCGAGCTCAAGAACTAATGAAAAAAATGGGCTTCACTTTGAAGCGCACCAAGGACAACCTTGTAGAAGCTACACTTGATTTACATTCCGAACGACAATGGAGAAAACCCCGAGAATTTAGCCTACTCTTAAAAGATAAACCATCAAAGTCTGCTAAAACTTCAGCCCAGAAGGAAAAAGAAAAGCCAAAGAAAACAGCAAAAAAGCCCTAATTCCCTTCTGATTGCATATTCTTGTTAAGGAGCGTATTGGATTGACAAATCTTTGGCGAGATCTGCCTCCAGGTCCGGATCCTCCTAAACGTATCTATTCCATCGTAGAAGTGCCTAATGGTGTCAGCAATAAATACGAATACGACACTGAACTGGGAATCTTTCGGTTAGACCGGGTGCTCTATTCTGCGTTGTATTTCCCTGGCGATTATGGGATTATTCCACAAACGTGGTATGAGGATGACGATCCACTTGATATCCTTGTGTTGACTACTAAACCTACTTTCACAGGCTGCATAATGGAAGCGCGACCAATAGGTATCTTGACTATGGAAGACGAGAAGGGTGAAGATGACAAAGTAATCGCAGTACCCACTAACGATCCACGGTTTGATGAAATCTTGGATTGTTCGACGATGGCACATCATCTTCGTGCAGAAATCGCTGATTTTTTTGTTAGCTACAAGAAACTCGAGCCACATAAGTGGGTGAAAGTGAAAGAATGGCAGGATTCACCTGCAGCTGAAAAAATTATTCTCACCGCAATCAGGATGTTCCAAGAAAAATTCAAGAAGTAGTAGACGATTCTTTCAATTCTTGCTGGGTTCGCTTTCGTGTAAAGAAACCAACAAGAGCCGGTCGTACTCGAGGTAAAAGAAAGGGCGTCTTGTGCTTATACTCAAGGTATTTTCTACCAAAACGTTTCTCCAAATCAGGCTCTTCCCATTTTTTAATCCGGATTATCATGATAAGCAAAACCAGTGCAGGAAATAGTATTGCCATCCCCAATGATCGAAAAAGAAGACCCATCCCCAGTGGCAGTAGCATGTAACCTAATACGATGGGATTTCGAGTGTAATAGTAAATCCCATTAGTTACCAATAATTTCGTTTTGGCTTCTTCATCCAAAGCGCCCCACGGTAATCCCTTTCCAGCATATCGTAATTGTCGTGTGGCTTTAATTCCAATTGCAGCTCCTAAGAGCATTATTCCTACTCCAAGGAAGACGTTGAAAGGAAACGGCGGAAAAGGAGGGATGTTAAAAAATCGATCAACCCAATTACCGATAACGAAAGTGAGAAAGGGAACAAAAATGAAGATTAGTATATAAGGGACCAGGAATCGAAGTCGCATCACAGGATGGGAATTGGATTGATCAGCAGTCATAGTTCCACCATTATTTGTTTGCCCTATTTTCTTATCAAAAGATAAAACTATGGCAAGAATGAATGTGAGAAGGTGGCGGGCCCGGAGGGATTTGAACCCTCGATTACCGGCTTAGAGGGCCGGTGCCTTATCCGGCTTGGCCACGGGCCCATTTGGCGTGAATAAGGAATTCGGTACACCTAACCTGTTAGCAGTTCGAGCCGGATATATTTTTATCTGTAGTAAGGAATGTGAGGTTAGCGTTGCGGGTGGTTATCGATGGAATCCGAAATTGATTACACCGACATGGCATTGAGCAATGTTTTTTCTGAGATCCGACTGACAAAGTCCAAAAAGGTTCGCGAGCTTTTAAAGGAATTGGGTTTACTTCACAGACACTTTGTTGTACTCGTGGATGGCAAACGAGCATTACTGGACGATGACATCGAAGAAGGACAACGTGTGATTGTGCTTCCAATAATTGCGGGAGGATAAACCGCAAAGATTATTTTTAACAATTTTTCACACTTTTTCACAATTCTTAATGGGAAAACCCTAGTTATTGAGATGTTTATTAAGAAATGCTCCTACCAGAAAATCTTTTAAAAACCTTCGAGCATTCGGGTTCAACCTGATAGGCGGTTTCAACCGCATGTTGGTGTGCAATTGTGACTAGTAAGTTATCTATGATTTCAATGGTGTTCCTGTTTGGTGTTCTCTTCATCAGCCCCATAGCACCAGCCTTCATAATGATAAACGGGGGAGTTGGTTCTCCACCCACTCTTGAAGCAAGCTCGAAAACTCCAATAATCCCAAATGGCCTTGCTGACTGGGTTAGTGTATCACTGGAGTCAGAGTATTTCTATAATGATACTGCTGTGATTTCGTGGTCAGGTGAACCACGGACCGTGGATCAATCACCCTTTAATCCGCTTCTTAATTGGACACAATCTGGTTCTATTGAAGGTGGAATTTGGGATGGAAATCCTGGAGATGTTACTATCATGGCATTTCCACTAGACAATGAAACCACGGCTGAAGAAGCAACAGACTTCCTAAATTATACTGCTATACACTATGTTCCTTTGGACGACTGGCCCTCATTTAGTAGCTTCAACTTTACCGAATATGAGAACCAAACACTGTGGACGTTTAATGATGCAATTGCATCCCATGAGATATTTCTCAATCTCACTTTCTATCAAGTGGATAACGCAACTGGGTACCTGATCAATGGATTCAATGCAACCGGGATTGCTGCTGTATTATCAGAATATCGCATCTACTTTGAATGGTCTGATCAAGATGCTCGTATCACTTTTACCTATAGGATTCCTGGTGCAACAGAACTTGATGGTGATACCTACATTTTCAGCCTTGGTAGGGCAATGGGTCGCACTAATCCCCTAACCCTCAACGGATCAGGAACCTTCACAGTAGATGGTCCTTCTTACCGCATGATAACTGACGGGCTCCCTGTAGAAACCTTCGAGAACGCAACCTTTCCCTATTTCCCAATCGGAATCGAAGAATATGATTTCAATCTTAATCCACAAGACTTTGATTACACAATCTGGTTCCAAGTACCTACATCAGTGCTCGTAGTGTCACGGGAAATGAATACCAATCTCCTTCGTCGTGGAGATATTCTTACCGTAGAAATCACCGTCATTAACACCGGTGATGCGCCGTTCTCTCAAATCATTATCAATGATCTCCAAGCAATTGAAGAAGGAATAGTCCAACTAGCAGGAGGAGCAGCCTCAGCCACAGTTTTTGATTTGTCAGCTGGGGAAAATGTAACACTGGAATACACAGTCATGGCAATAGTAGAAGGGAGTTACGAATACCCTGCGGTAAGAGTGATTGGTGTCGATTTCTTTTCAGACCAGTACACATTCACCTCAACAACTGACAGTCTCACCATCACCAGTGGACTCCTCGCTAGTGAAACCTTCCTCATTCAAATCGGTGTGATCATCATTATCATTGCGATTATTGGACTTATTCTCTATCGTTTCCGTAGACGAATCTTCTAGCAATTCGAACCCCAAATTCAGAATGTCGATTTTCCTTTCGCATAGCTGAGTGAAGAGACTTGAAAGGGGCTTGGGCAAAGTCCTAAAAGCAAAGAATCACAACATCCTACAGGCGGTTTCGATATGGCATCTGAAGAACCTGCAGGGTATTTAGGTGAAGCAGAACAAACCCTCCAAAAGGCAAAGATCAAAATCGGGGACCGGATTCAAATTCAAACAGCCCAGAACACCTTTGAGGGTATTTTAATCCCCCGAGCAGAAATCGGTGCTGATGACAAACACATCATCATCAAACTTGATACCGGGTACAATATTGGAATTCATATTGATAACATCCAACAACTCACTCGATTAACAAAGGGGAAAAAGGTAAAACCCGAACTTCCATCCTTAACCCGCAAAACGAAGAAAGGATTACCTTTGATTAGCATTCTTAGTACTGGTGGAACGATTGCTAGTCGCGTCGATTATCACACTGGCGCCGTGAATCCAGCGTTAACGGCTGATGATTTGTATACGGTTGTCCCTGAACTCGGTGAATTGACCAATATCCGGGCAGAGGTTCTGTTCAGTGTCTTTAGTGAAGATTTGCTTCCTAGCCATTGGACCACAATTGCAAAACAAACGGCGAAACACTTGGAAGAATCAGCTGGAGTAATAATTGCGCATGGCACTGACACCATGGGATATACCGCAGCAGCACTCAGCTTTGCCCTTCAAAATCTACCGGGCCCAGTAATCTTAACTGGTTCACAACGCTCGTCTGATCGACCATCCTCAGATGCGGCGTTGAATCTAACTGGTGCCGCCATTGCTGCTTCCCAGGGTCCATTTGCGGAAGTAGTAATTGCCATGCATCGTAGCCCTGACGATACAAGCATTGCCTTACATCGAGGAACACAGGTTCGAAAGTGCCATACAAGCCGTCGAGATGCATTCCTTACAATCAACACCGATTTGTTCGGTGAAGTTAAGAACGGACAGGTTCAGATACTGGCAGAAGATTCTACGTATCATCATCGCAATTCTAAACGGAAATTACAGTTGCTACCGAAATTTGATCCAAAGGTGGCCTTGGTAAAAACCACACCAGGAATGACAGGAGACCTGATTAATTCTCTCATCGACCGGGATTACCATGGAATTGTAATTGAAGGAACGGGGTTAGGACACGCGCCTAAGGTCTTGCTAAAGGCAATAGAACGGGCAACTTCAGAAACCATCCCGGTGGTTATGACATCTCAATGCATATGGGGTCGAGTCCAAATGCGTGTGTATCGAACAGGAGTTGAATTGGTCCAACGAGGTGTGATTCCTGCCGAGGACATGATAGCAGAAACCGCTTATGTCAAACTCATGTGGGTATTGGCTCAGACTCGGGACTTGAAAGAAGTCCAAACACAAATGCTTCACAACATCACCGGAGAGATAACTGAGTGTAGCAAGCGGAGTCAGTATGAAGAGATGAGGGACCAATGACCAAAGTTGATTATGAAAAGGTCGGCGCTCTAATTGGGATTGAAGTCCACCAGCAGCTTGACACCAAAACTAAACTATTTTGTAATTGTCCCACTCAGATTCGCGAAGATGAGCCACATTTCACCTTTCTCCGCCGTTTACGACCTACTCAAAGTGAATTAGGTGAAATTGACCCAGCAGCACTATTTGAATTTCACAAAGGTCGTGTTCACGTATATGAGAACTATGATGACAGCATCTGCCTTGTTGAACAGGATGAAGAACCACCCCACCTATTGGACAAGGAAGCCGTGGATTTTGCCTTAGAAATCTCCTTACTCATGGAGTCACAACCAGTTGATGAAATCCAAGTAATGCGAAAATTAGTTATCGACGGTAGTAACACCACGGGATTCCAGCGAAGTGTTGTAGTGGCATTTGGTGGAGCCATAAATGTGAATGGATTCACTGTTCCTATTCAAACAATCGGGGTTGAAGAAGATGCAGCGCGAAAAATTCGAGAAGACGGCACCAATACATATTGGCGATTGGATCGGTTGGGAATACCCCTTATTGAAGTTGCCACAGCCCCAGTTATGAAGACACCTGAACAAGTACAAGCTACTGCCCTACGAATTGGTCAGATTTTCCGTGTCACGGGCAA
>JAEOSA010000083.1 GCA_016840595.1 Candidatus Hermodarchaeota archaeon
CTTAACCCGAAAAAAGCTCGAATTCGCGTTCGTCGAGTCGATCCAGGATTAGATGTCGTGATTGCCTGTCGTAATTGTGAACACCCATGGTGTGTGGAAGCATGTCCTGAAGAAGCCCTTCAGAAGAATAAGCAAGGAATTGTTGTCGTGAAATCGAAGAAATGTAGAGGATGTGGGGCGTGTGTGGAAGCGTGCCCCTTTGGAGCAATTTTCTTACATCCTGAAACCCAAAAAGCCATCAAGTGTGTGACATGCGGTTTTTGCACGACGTATTGTCCCGTGAATACTTTACGGATTACAACTGAGGAAGAATTGGCAGCATTAAAACAAAAGAAGGTTATCCAACACGAGTGTGGAAATCTACTCGAAGAGCTTCGAGTAGAACAAGAGGAAACGGGAGACGAAGAATAATGGCACGTAAACGGAAATTTGGTGGGTATGCAGGCCAACATCTGCATGTGGATATGACGAAGGGACTTTGTAAACCGGTTCCACTAGAGAAAGAATTTGCTCTCAAATACATTGGAGGACAGGGATTTGCTTCTCGCATATTATATGACCGGGTTGGTCCTCAAACAGATCCCTTGAGTCCAGACAATGTCCTCATTTGGGCAACCGGTCCATTCACAGGCACTCTTTGGCCCCAAGCATCACGATATGTTGTTGGTGCCAAATCACCTCTGACAGGTATTTTTGGAGAAGCCCATTCAGCTGGTCATTGGGGTCCAGAATTGAAGTTTGGTGGATTCGATACAATTATTGTCACAGGACGAGCAAAAAACCCTGCATATCTTTTCATTGATAATGGGAAAGCACAATTAATCGATGCAAAAGATTTGTGGGGACGAGACACAAACGAGACTGAAGAAATTATCAAAGAAAAGCACCGAGATCCCAACCTCCGAGTCTCATGTATTGGCCAAGCGGGTGAGAATCTAGTTCGATTCGCGGCAATTATTAACGACTATGACCGCGCCGCGGCACGTTCTGGCATAGGTGCAGTAGCGGGAAGTAAACGCCTCAAGGCAGTAGCGGTTCGTGGAAGCCAAGATATTCCAGTGGCTAAACCAGACAAGTATCTTGAAGTCATTGAAAAATTACATCAAAAGATGCTTGACAGTCCCTTCACAGCCAGCCGGGCGAAATATGGGACCACTAATCTTGTTGAATTAATGCAAGAAATCGGTCGTCTTCCCAGCTATAACATGCGATCAGGTGTTTTCGCTGAATATCAGAAAATTAGTGGTGAAGCTATAAGAGAACACTATCTGGTGAAACCCCGTGCAGATTACGCTTGTTTACAGCGCTGTGGACGATATACTCTGGTCAAGACTGGTCCATATGCGTATTGTGGTGGAAGTCCTGAATATGAATCTCAGTCGGCGTTAGGAAGTCGATGTGGTAACGAAAACCTTGAATCCATCCTGTATGGGCACCATTTGAGTAACTTGTATGGAATGGATACTATTTCAACGGGAGCAACGATTAGTTGGGCTATGGAGGCGTGGGATGAGGGACTAATTACTGCTGAAGATACTGGTGGTCTCGATTTGAGTTGGGGTAATCATGAAACGATAGTCAAGCTAATTCATATGATTGCCCATCGGGAGGGTTTCGGGGACATTCTCGCAGAAGGAAGTTTCAGAGCAGCACAAAAGATAGGGAGAGGAACCGAGAAGTTTGTAATGCATAGTAAGAAACAGGAGATAGCTGGACAGGAACCTCGAGCCCAGAAATCTATGGGATTAGCTTCAGCCACGGCTGCACGGGGAGCCGACCACTTGTACGCGTTTCCAGTGCTAGATGAAATTGGTTTTGATGAAGAGATCGGAATTCGATACGGCGAGAAATACCTGCCAGAAATTGGAGACCGTTTGGATCCGAAATACAAGGGAATTATGGTGAAAGAGAACGAGGATTTCTGTGCGGTAGTGGAATCTCTTGGAGTTTGTAAGTATGGTACATTGATCCCTCCTGTTCTCTTTTACGATGACATTGTCACAACATTTGATGTCACGGTCGGAATATCATTAACAGAAGCAGAGTTCCGGCTGGCGGGTGAACGCATAGTGAATCTGAACCGTGCATTCAACATTCGTGAAGGTATTCGTCGAAAGGATGATTCACTACCACGTCGTCTGACCCATACACCAGCCCCAGATGGCCCTTCAAAAGGTCAAGTTGTGGAACTAGAACAAATGCTTGATGAATATTACGAACAGCGGGGATGGAATGTGAAGGATGGATTACCTACTAACCACACCATGCGCAGAGTTAATCTCGATGATGTCGTTGAAGATTTAGCAAAACATGGTATAGTTTTACCTAAATGAAATGATTCTGAATTTTCTGGGAAGCAAGGTGTGACATCCTCCCCTCTCTTGAGAAAAGGGCTTCGAACTGTTTCTCCGGGGTACGCTCGTCGCCGAGGCGCGTTTGGCCCGAAACTTGCTAGGTTCTGACGCTGCTCTGCCCCGCACCTGCCCCTTATTCAGGGGAATTTCTTGCGTCTGCCGGAGGGAGCTTCATGTGCGTAGATGCAGCCCTGCCACGTAATGACTGGGGGATATAGCTCCAGTCGGGCATGCCTAGGTCTCTTATAAGAAATTCTATAAACACCGCGATTTACTGCTTCACCTGAAAGTAGAAGACTTATCGCCGACAGAGTTAAATTCAAACTAACAAGAATGAGTCTTAAGCGGGAATTCTGTTATCATCCATATAGATCAGAAGGAATACAAGGAGTATAAACAATTGTGAAAGTACTTGTGACAGGACCGCATCTTTCTGGGAAAAGTGCACTAATTCAAGGCTTAGCAAAAGGCAACGTCATCAACATTCAAGCGAATGGCACAACCGTCGGGCTTGACCATGGTGTGGCAGAGGCATTTAAGATTCCAATCCGACTGTTTGGGACACCGGGTCTAGCTCGATTTAAAGTCCTGCGTAGGATAATTTCAGAAGGCGCAGATGGTATTCTTTTTGTTGTGGATGCAAGTAACCCTGAAGGGGATGGGGAGGCACGATATATTTGGACTGAGATCAGTGACTTGTTACCAAACGTGCCATGTATTGTCGCAGCAAATAAACAGGACCTGACTGATTCGAGAACACCAGAAAGAATTCGCCACGACTTGAGTTTTATGGTTGGAGTTCCAGTAATTCCGATTAGTTGCAAAACAGACTATAATTTGGAAAAGCTCTTGCCAGCCATGGTTATGCTTATCACCTATGAATGGAGCCCCATTTTACGAGCTTTTGGAGCAACCGGAGAAACCAGCTTCGCAGATTTAGCCAAGAGTCTCCGAATAAGAGAAACCAAAGTGCGAGGTTATCTGCGATGGTTTGAACTGCGGAAAATGGTATTTGCGGATTGGGAAAAGAAAACAGCCCATCTCGCTCCAGGAATCGCGAAAATCCTTGCTCAACGGTAACAAACTTAAAAGCTCTAACAGCTCATGCATGAAACTGGGTAGTAAGAATGACTGTTTCAGGTCCGGTTTGGAAAACGCTCTTGAAGGTTCTGAAGGAGCAAGGGGTTGTGCATCTTACTTTAATTGACCCTGACCCCGTAAAGCAATCCGTTGACGAGGCAGGAAAGATTGCGAAACTTGCTGAAGCCGCTGGGTCAAACGGAATAATGATCGGTGGATCGACTGCGTTTGGAATAATCGATGAAACCATTCAAACTATCAAACAACAGGTACAAATTCCCCTCATCCTTTTTCCAGGTAATATCTCAGGGCTTTCACGCTTTGCTGATGCTGTTTTTTTCATGAGCCTCTTAAATTCACGAAAAACCTACTGGATGATAGATGCCCAAACTCTTGCCGCCCGATTTATCAAAGGCTTCGACCTAGAACCGATATCAATGGCCTATATCATTGTAGACCCTGGTGGAACAGCCGGGTTTGTTGGCGACGCACGCTTAATTCCTAGAGACAAACCTGAAATCGCCATCGGCTATTCACTGGCTGCCCAGTATATCGGATTTCAACTCGTCTACCTTGAGGCGGGTTCAGGAGCAGAGAATGCTGTGCCACACTCCATGGTTGAACTAGTATCCAACAAATTAGATGTTCCTTTAGCTGTGGGAGGTGGAATGAACACAGCTGAACAAGCCGCGGCAACCGTTTCAGCGGGTGCTGACATTATCGTGCAAGGTACTATCATTGAACGCACAATTTTGAAGGATAAGGGTAAGCTGCTTACGAAAACAATCGAAGCCATTCAACAAGTCAAAAAGAAATGATGCTTGTTTTATGTGAGTGTTATTTTGATTGTAGATCCACCGCCTATCGGGGGGAAGATGGCTACTATATCTCCGTCAGTAAGCTTTGTTTTTAGACCTTGTTGGAGCCTAACGTGTCGTCCATTGACAAGGACGTGAAAGTAGGATTTGAGCGTCCCATCGGGTTCGAGGAGCATTTTGGTTAATTTGTTGCCGAATTGTTTGCCGAGGATGTCGATCACTTCTTGAACATCTGTGGCTTCGAGTTCGGTTTCTCTGGTTCCGGTAAGGGCGCGAAGACTAGTAAACATGCGAACGGTGACTTTGGGTTTTTTCGTCATTTGTACCAATTCACCTTATCCGCTAGTTTCGAAAGAGAGGGCCCGATGGGGACAAATGCTGACACATACACCACAGCCGTAACACAATTCTGAATTGACTTCGGCTTTTGTGGTCTCGGGATTGACGGCTATAGCGGAGTATGTACAAGACTTGCTACAGAGTCCGCATCCCGAGCAAGCGTCTTCGTTTACGGTTGGTGGAAGACTTTCTATTCGAAGGGTTTCTGAGGGTAGGTGTTTGAGAGCGATCCCGCGAACATCTTCTGGAGATGTGTGGCCATGAACGTCTAGAAATTCAGAGATTTCGGTGGCGATTCGTCCATAAACGGATTGGCCTTCGAGAATAGCGGCTGTGCACACTTGGACGGCACTGGCTCCGACCATGAAGAATTCGATGGCTTCAGCACCAGTACTCACACCACCGACTCCGATGACGGGTTTTGTTGTACCGCGAGCAATATCGGCAACGGCTCGAATGGCAAGTGGTTTGATGGCCGGTCCTGAAAGCCAACCGACGCCTCCGGGTCCACCGAGAAGTGGTCGACCTGTTTCGATATCGATATGGAGGCAGGGACCAAGGGTGTTGATGGCAACAAATCCATCGACGTAGCGATCCACTGCTTTTGTGAAGACAGTTAAATCTTTGACATGGGGACTCATTTTCGCAAAAATGGGGATATCTACTGATTCTTTCAGGGTTTTTGCCACATCGTTGAAGACTTTAGGGTCGGTTTCAATGTAGTGTGTACTGAATTCAATTCCATCGACACCAGCTTTTTCGACGAGAGGAGCGAGTTTCTTCAGCTCATCCGGCGTGTAACCCATGGAAGCGATGAGCGCTAGCCCGGTTTCTTTTGCCCGGGGATATTCATGGTCCAGCCACTTCTGATAGTGTTTATCGCTCCATAATTCATGGTTTAGTAATCCGTAGGCGCCACGGACTTGAATTCGTTCGAGATGGACGATTTGGTGTTGCATTGCCGTAGCTAGTAACCACTGGCTCTTTCCACGATCAAGCGTTTGCATGTTAGGACGGGGAACTTCTGCCGGTTTCACACTAATCGTCTTTGCCACTAATCCACCGACACCTCCTCTAGCGGCTTCAGCTAGCGTCTCCCCATCACGACTGGTTGGTCCAGCAGCGGTTAAGACAGGATTTTTGAGAGGAATTCCGGCGATGTCAACCGTCAAATCGATTGCCATTATTTTTCAACCACCTTTCCCATTTTTGCTAACTCATCTGCTACATCCGCTAATCCAACACGCTTTAACGCAGATCGTGTTGGAAGTCCATCGCGGGTCCAGTTTCGTACGTCGTAGTATTCATCAAGCATTGGATCCAAATCACAGACTTGCCCTTTAGCAGGTCCTTCTGGAATCGGTTCTTCGGTGAACCGAGGATGTAGTTGTTCTTTTTCGCGAGTAACTCCTTCACGCACATTGAAGGCGCGACGAAGGTTGCTAATGCGTTCTGCGATTAATCGGAGCTGTTTCAAATCACCGAACTCTTTGAATCCTGTAAGAGGTTCAAGCATTTCTGCCATGATATCAAAGTAATAGACCGGCGGCCACATGGTGCCATATTTACACAGGATAACGCTGTCCACTAATACGTAGAGGTCTTCTTGATCTTTAATCAGATGCCCTTTGAAAGTTGTACTGTGTAAATCCATGACTTCAGAGGCATGTTGTTCGCCAAATCGTTCAATTGCAACATCCGGGAACCCGAGTTCCTCATAGCAACTTAGACTCCGGAGATGATCTGCTCCTCGTACATTAGTTGCATAAGTTAGTCCAACACTTTGTTGAGGTCTCGGATCCTGACCTGAGGCTTCCATGCCTTTGACATGAATAGCATACCGTTCAGCACCCTTTCCGATTTTTTGTGCGGCGCGTAGAGAGCCTTCCGCCAGTAGATCACCGATTCCTTCCCGGTGTGCGATTTTTTCAGTAAGGGCAACAATTGTCTTTTCATTCCCCCATGAAAGATCGAGCCCATCAGCTTCCTTGGAGGAGATGAGACCGTGTTCTGCGGCTTCAAAAAGGAAAGCAATTGTGCAACCGGTACTGATTGTATCTAAACCATAATTGTTACAAAGTTGGTTCAAGTAAAGAATGGATTCGATGTTACTATTGAGACAGTTACTACCAAAAGCCATAAGCGTCTCATATTCAGGACCTCCCGTAATGACCTGGTATGGTCCTGATTTGACTTCTGAAGTGAATTTACATTGAAGCGCACACCCAAAACAGGCTTCTCTACTCGTGCGATATTTTTGGCGAATGGTTTCGGGTCCAATGGCATCAGCGTCAACAAATACACCAGTTGTGTGGTTCTTAGTGGGTAAACGCCCAATCTCACCAATTGCCGTGACTAGATTCGTCGTACCATATTTGCCAAGAGATTCCTCATTCATTTCACCCCACTTTCCAGTGGTCATTTGTTCGTAGCCTTTACGAGCGGCAGCCATGAACTTGCCAGGATTGGCGACTTTTACTCCTCCAAATCCTCGGACAGCAACTGCTTTGAGGTTTTTTGTGCCCATTACTGCCCCTGCGCCACCACGACCTGCAGCGCGATAGTACGAACCAATAATCGCTGCATAACGCACTCTTTTTTCTCCAGCTATTCCAATAGTCGCAACTTCGATGTCGTTATCCCCATTTTCTTCCCGAATTATATCGGTAGTTTCCATTGTGTCCCGCGTCCAAAGATGTTCAGCATCTCGGATGGAAACGTCACCGTCGCGAATCATTAAATAGACTGGTTTGGGAGCTCGCCCTTGAATAACTACCATATCGAATCCTGCGTACTTGAGTTGCGGTCCCCAATGACCTCCACAGTGAGCTTCTCCCCATAATCCAGTGAGAGGAGATTTATAGGCGACCATAAAGCGTCCAGACGGTGAGAAGAAAGCCCCTGTAACGGGTCCTACTCCGAATATGAGAGGATTTTCGGGGTCAAACGGATCAGTGTCAGGTTTAACCCGGTCCCAAAGAATTCGAGCTGCAAACCCAGTTCCACCCAGATATTGTCGAGCGAAATCAAGGTCTAAGGGTTTAATGTCCACCTTTGATTTGGTCAAGTCAACATCAGCGATGTGACCTGCATAACCATAGTAAGTGTCTTCTTTACTCATTTCTTTGCACCTCCCGAGATCATATGAAGGAACTCTGCGGCTTTTTTCACACCTTTTTCTCTTAGCCGTTTTGTTAGGTCACTGGGCGTGATATACAACAAAGCCTCACGTGGACAAAATTGAGCGCACATAGCATAGCCTTCGCACAAATCACATTTAACGGTACGACCGTCTGTAGGATCAATGTGAATTCCACCAAAGGGGCAGGCCACTAGACATTGATGACACCCAATGCAATTATCTTGATTGATACACACGGCATTGGTTTCGGCGTTACGGTAGATGGCTTCCGATGGACAGCTTTCCATACATAATGGAGTGTCGCAATGTTGACAGATTACTGGGATGTTAATGCCATGCTTTTCATCACGAATTATTGTAAGCAAAGCTCTGGCGGGGTTGTATTCCTTGTTATGCCGAAAGGAGCATACGAGAGTGCAAATCCCGCATCCAGTGCATTTCTCTGGATCAACGACGAGAACTTTGTTGCCTGATTGAGTCATGAGAACCACACGTCCTGAAAAGAGGGGTTATGGAAGGCTTAAAGGGTTACTCGATTACCATAAATCATCAATTTGGGAATCTTGGAGTGCAGAATAATG
>JAEOSA010000084.1 GCA_016840595.1 Candidatus Hermodarchaeota archaeon
TGGCGGATTACAGCAATATTTCACGTATTGCCCCAAGCTATATATGTAAAGCAGTATTGAATATATACTAGAGGGATTTTGTATGAATCCGCCACTAATTACATCACAAACCAGCACCGTGCCCAACCTGCCTGATCACGCCTTTCACCTCGTTAAAGTGATTGAAACCCGCAAGGACAAAAAAAATCGGGATGTCCATTATCTAACGGTGTTCATGGAAACTTTTGTGGATGGACGACGAACACGGAAAAAAGTTACATCCCTTGCACTATCCGCAGATGAGCACGATACACCAAATCTATCTTGGCAAGCCTACGCGGAACAGGATTTCTAAGCATATAGTGCCATTCTTGCAAAAATTCATTTGAAGTGAGGAAGAATTTCTTTACTAGCCAGTTCCATAGATGTACGCTTTTTCGGGCCAATGGGTGATCCAAATACAAACTGAGTAATGCCTGTTTTCTGAAGGGCTGCAATTTTTTCTGTACATTCTTTGGGTGTTCCACGAATACAAAAAGCCTCTAGCATTTCATCTGTGACAGCTCCAAAGGCTGCAGGAAAATCGCCTTTCCCAAGAGCTTTACCAATTGGTGCTGCACTCTCCGGTGAAATACCGTGCCTTTCTAACACAACAGGTGGCGAACCAGCAACGATGAAGGCAACGACCGGTGTTGCAGCTTTTGTCGCCTTGTCCATCTTCTTGTCAACAGAGACACTGGCATACGCTGCCACATCAACATCCTTGGGTTTCCGATTCGCCTCTTTAATGCCTTTGTTAATCTGCTTTGATGCAAATTTGAAGTCTACTGGATGCGAAGCATTTACCAAGACACCTTGACCCATCGACCCAGCAAGTTGGAGCATCTTTGGACCTTGGGCCCCAATATAAATTGGAAGCTCTCCTGTCTTTTCAAAGGCAACTTTGGCTTTTTCCACAGTGAATACTTTGCCTTCAAACCCTTTGATTTTCCCCGAATCAAAAATTGAACGGAAAATCATTACACTCTCTTTTACAGCAGTCAGTGGTTTAGTCCTCTCAATTCCGAGCAGATTAAGGGTGATTTTATCTCCCGCTCCGATTCCCAGGATTGCCCTGCCCCCAGACAAATTATCGAGAGACATCAAAGTGGAAGCGGTTTGCACCGGATTAATCAAATACGGGTTGGTCACACCAGGACCCAACATGATTTCATCGGTGTAGTTAGCAAGCAAGCTCAAAACAACATACACTGAACGATTGTTGAAATGATCGGTAATCCAACAGAAATCAAAGCCATATTTTTCGGCAAGAATACCAAGAGCGGTTGTTTGCCAGTAAGCTTCTTGAGGTACAAATTCCACAGCGAACCGTAATTTGGAAGTCATAATGTTTCCTCCGTTTCAAAGATTAGCTTACCCTTATTCTGTCACCGGATAAAAAAGGAAGGGTTACTAACACTCGATAGGATTTCTCGTCGCAAGAGGCAGATTTTTATAACTCCTTACATGCAGTTCTGCTTCACTGGAGGTATTAACCTGTCTATTCAATTATCCGCAGGCGTTAGCTTTGCGATCTTCATATTTGCGTTCATTTTTGGACTACAACTATTCATCGAGGCAATTCGTGGTCGTGGTGATCGAACCCTCCTATTATACGGGGTTTTGACACTTTGGTTTTGGTCATTCTCATTCTTAATATGGGGACTCCGAATAATCCTGATTGATCCCGATTCCCTCTTGCTAGTTATCCAACCCTTTGCTCTCCAATGGGCTCTGTATATTGGATTTGGTGCCTTTTTCGGTGTCTTCTGGTTACTCCGAATGACAAAACCCGACCTCCTTCTAGGACGTCGAGCATGGCTTAGACTACTCGTTTTCGTAGGGACAATTGTGTTTACATACTATGCATTTACCTCAGCTTTCATCTCAGGAGATCCCCTCATAATCTGGCATGGTTTTGTAGAAGATTTCGCAGCAAATCCCGCGAATCCCTATGGACTAGGAATGCTCATTGCGTCGGGTATTGATCTCGCCATCTATGTCTGCATCATCCCCATCGGTCTCTACTTCCTCTACATGAAAGAACGTCGCTCTCTAGGTTCGAAAGTCTTCATGAAAGACCTACTTTTCTGGATTGGTTTGATTCTCATATTCGTTACAATCACTCTTGATGTAGGTCTACGCTATATCGATCCAACAATGGCTTTAGACATGGCTGTCATTGCCGTGAGGGGTCTGATGGCAGCGGGATTCTTCTTACTCTGGTTCTCATACCGACTCATGAACCTGTTCATAAAATAGCCCCCCGGTGTCCTTCAGTAGATTCACCCGTAGGAGTGCAAGCAGGCTTACGGGACGTTTTTCCTATCTTACTCAGTTGAGTGAAGGTTTTATATTATAAGAACCGAAGCTTCTGAATCCGAGGAATCCAAATGATTCAATATATTCTTGATAACATCATTTCCTTTGGCATTGGACTCACGTTTATCGTTGCGACCCTGATATTCGGCCTCTTTTTTCTAATGCGGGCCTCAATACGCTCTGGTCAAGAGCGCTATAATCCGCTAGCTTTCGGTCTTGCTTTACTAGCCTTTGCTGGGGCTCATATTATCTGGAATCTCCGTGCAGCGTTTTTTCCTCCACAATCTGCAGCATCTTTGTGGTTCCCCTATTGGCAGGGGTTTTGGGTTTTATTCATATCAGGAATAACGTTATTGGGTTTGTGGAGTCTTATTGTTGCTTATCCTGATTGGCTTAACACTAGGAAATGGCTTCTCATTGTTCTTCTTATTCCTTGGCTTATCGTTGTAATCGATATCCTCTTGGTGACCAATCCCGGATCTGCTTTACTTGTCTGCTCAGCTCAAATCTGGGATCTTAGACCAGATCTTATTGTCCTTCTTGCTACAGCGCTTCCTTTCACCTTCTACATCGGGATTGCCATCGACTATTCTTACAGTCAATTCAAAGCTGGCGCTGACCAAGTGCTGCATATTCCCATAATTGCTGGATTGCTGTTCATCATAATTGGAGGAATCCTAGATACCAAAGCCTATCCAGATTGTCCAATCATTACCATGGGACGAATGCTTATGCTTGGGGGCCTCCTGTTAACCTCCTTCAGTCTACTTCGCTTTGCCCCTAAACTCCACAAAGAATAGTCTGCAATGATAACGCTTTAATCAACAAACAACGCGGTCATTGACCATGACTGAAAATGAAACCTCATCACAACAACGCTTTTGGACACAATCAACGATCCTTGTAACATTCCTACTATTGATCATAGTTATCGTCATATTCGGTTTTGCTTTCACTCAAAATCTCCTCTGGGTAGCAAGCCTTGGACTTCTCTATTCCTTTCTCCTCATCATTCCCGTCTACCTTAGGATGCAACGGCGGACACATTTTATGGGCTATTTCATGCACATTGTTACGCTCATCTTCGCTTTTGTTATTCTTGCTTTGTTCTGGTACTTCCAAATTGCTTTTGGTGCACACCCCTTGCTTTGGGACTATCTCCTGCTGGCACTCAGTCTACTCTTCTGCTCAATGCTGGTTAACTTCATTGTTTACAAATATCTGAAACTAATCGCCTTGCCCACACCAAAACCACTTGAACTTTAGTGAATGTAGAAACTTATTCCTCAGAAAACTGGCTCAACGAAGTCTGTTCACTTCTCTTACGTTGAATACGCTGATCTGTTACTCGATTAACTCGATCCCGGACATGCTTCGGCATTCGATGTGGCAAACCAATTAATTCCATCATTTCCACACAATTCCTGGCTGCAAATCCATGCCAGTGATTGTTGAAATACCCATAGACGTCTTTAGGTGTTTGTTTGACAATCTCCTGAAATTTTGGTATCCACGCTTCTAGCTCCTCTTGGTTATACAAATAATAGTACCAGAGCTTCTTTCCATGACCGTGCCAACGAATATAGGAAAATGGCGCTGTCACTTCAACACGGGATGGTAACAGAGGTTCATCAACGATACAATATGCGACCTGATATCGTCGAAGCAGATCAAAGGTCGCATCCTGCATCCAAGAGAGATGTCGAAACTCAACCGCAAACTCCCATTCGCCAGGAAGAGTCTGTAAAAAGGCGTCAAGGACATCCACTTGATCAAAATCAAAAGAAGGAGGCAACTGAATAAGAAGTGGTCCCAACCGGCGGGCATCACGAAGCGGCGCCATCAGCTGCAAATAATCCTGCATCCGTTGTTCAGCTCCTTTCGATACATCCAATCGGAGTTTATGAGTTACCTCTTGAGGTACTTTTGCAGTAAAGATGAAATCATCCGGTGCTCGTGACCAAGCCGCCACGACTTTCCGACTAGGAAAGTTGTAAAAGGTCGAATTGATTTCCGCTGTGTTGAATATTTTACTGAAGTAGACGAACTGATGCTTCTTTGAGGGATAGAAGCTGCCGACCCAGTCTTCGTATTTCCAACCAGCGGTACCTAGCCTGATCAAAGAACAACCCTGCTAATTCACAAGGATTGACATTTAAATAGCTATTCAAGACGGGTCACAAAGTGAAAGACTGAAAAAAGAAAGGGCGAAGGGGGGCTTGTAGAACAAGCTCACCCCATCGTATGATCAGGGCCATGGTAAGAATGGCAATAGTAGTAAGAGTACTGTCACTGCAAGGATGGCCATAATAATCCCGATGATGACAATGAAAATCACATAAAGGATTCCAACAGCTAAAGCCCCAAGAACGCCAGTATCAAAGAAGCGCATGATAAGCCAAATGTAGATAATTAGGACGATGATTAGCGGTAACAATCCTACTAGAAAGCCTAAGATTGGATCTAAGGGTGGTAGCGCGGGTACGACATAAGTATCAAAGACCCATGTTAACGCGGTATCAAGAATGGCACCAAGCAACGAAATCCAGAGAGCATCGGTGAACTTTGCATTTTCTGGTCCTGATACAATCCTTCCTGCAACCCAGAGAACGAGTGAACCAGCAATCCAGAAAATAAGGAAGGGAATTACATATACGAATATGAATTCGACAATTTGCATGGTACGTACACCTTTGGTGTAGTTCTGGGCTACATACACGAAACCATCCCTAAAAGATTATGGGATAAAAAATTGTCAAAAAAAGAACTCACCAGCGGGTCCGGAGGGTTATGGACCCGCCGATGGGATGAAACTCCTACACAGGCACTCCTAGACGAAGACCCTATTATTGTGCCACAGTAATCGTGGACAGTGCCTTGACGACTTCTTCTGCAGCCATTACGCCACCGAGGACATCACCAATGACATCGAGGGTCTTCACTGGTTCTGCACGCAGAGAACAGGTGAAGAGAGTTTCCAAGCCCATGTCGGTGGCAAGGAGATCTCGCATCATCAGATGGAGAACCATTTTGGCTTCTCGGGCTGGAACATTTTTTGCGGCCTTTGTTTTGAGTAGCAGGTCAAGGAGTGCCGTCGAGACAGGTTCCCGTTGGTCTTTGGGGATGAGCCCCACGACCTTTCGTAATCCTTCACTCATTGATATCGTCACCAAAAGGCTGGTTTCGGTTAATTTTTGAAACCAGCCTTACAATATCATATATACAATCAATATATATAAGTCTTTAACACTTTGAACGAGAAGACTTGGCATATGACAAAATTTCTAATCAATAAGGAAAGTCTAGTATAAAATGGCATATTAGAAAGGCAACATGAATAGTCAAATTGAAAAAAGTTAGAAAATTAGTTGTAGGCTACTTCGTTTTCTTACCTTTCGATTTAACTTTTGATTTTGGTTTTCTCTTTGGCTTTGAGGGTTCAGCTCTTTCAGGTGGCTGTTGAGTCTCAAGTGATCGCCAAATCGCTCTTTCAGATATAGTTGACGCTGCAGTAGCAATGGCGCTGTTACTTTGGAAGACCTGTTCAAGCACAATGAGGGCAACTTGTCGTGGGCCAAACAGTGCACAGGATTCTGGTGTTAGATTGGGAAGCATGTCCTCACAAATAGTGACAAGGTGGCGCTCCATTAGTCTCTCTGCCTGTTGGCGCATAGGCGGGCATGTGCCACCCTGAGTCATCACCTCATTAGCTAGTTTGTCGTTTCGGGTGAGAAAGGCTTTCATAGCATCTTCGAAAAGTCGCGTAGCAAATTGACCATTTCGAAGTGTCAGCTTGAGAATATCCTTGGGGCAATCATGATCGCCCAGAGTGAGGACAGCATTTGCAATAGCTTTAGAAGCTTCTGCAGCATTATGAATTGCATGGAGAACCATTGAGTAATTTAGTGCGTCGATGGCTGTGATGTTGATTCGACTCATGATGTTTGGATCGAGAATTGCACGACGGAGTTGTTTGTTGACAAGATAGTAGAATTGGTACACATCCTCTTCAAGACCAATGACGGTTCGAGCCATATTGGCATCCCGGTTCTGTAGAGCTTTCAGGGCATCTTTCAACATAGAGATGGAGATTGTATGAGCCCGGTATAGGGCCCGTTCAACATCCATTTCTGAAACGCTGGCCACATTCAAGATAAGTAAATGACTCGAGCTCGATTCCATTATCTGATATCCTGTTAATAGGCGAAGATAATTGCGGAGTCGTTCACGTTGCTCGGAGGAAATAACACCCTCAGATTGAATGTGGATTTCATCAAAATCAGTTAGATATGCCGCAACCATCTGGCGTTCCAAAAGTCCTGGAGGATCATCCGGTCTTGTTTTCAATGCAATAGTTCGAGGTTTTTCCCGTGAGATTGTTTGAGGATAGAGGGCTATGCTACCATCGGATTGGGGTATGAGTACTAGGCGGCTCTCACTATCGAGTGCATATTTGTCAGCCCATTCTTTAGGAACGGATACAACCAGCGAGCTCATGCCCAATCGCATAACTTTACGAACTTCCAACATCTTCGCGCTCCGTAAATAATCAGAGTATATACTGATTCATCAAACGTCATTGTCCTTCAAAAAAGCTCTGTTAAGAGAATATTTCATCTACTTCTCTAGCCTATTTAACTAACAACACCTTATATTCTGCACGTGAAGCTTTCTTGGTTTGGTGTCCTTCCATGACTGCATCGTATGTAGATCGTGAAGAAGCAGGTCGCGTGCTAGCCAATGAACTTCAAAAAAGAAAACTTGAACACACGTCACTGGTTCTGGCCATTCCTAATGGAGGGCTTGCAGTTGCAGCTCCCATTGCCAAAGCCTTGGGAGCTAAGTTAGACTTACTCATCGTTCGTAAATTACAGATTCCCCATAATCCTGAAGCGGGATTCGGGGCTATCACATCCCTTGGTACTATCATCTTAAACAAGCCCTTGGTTGCCCGGATTGGATTGAACCAACAACAAATTGATGCAGTCGTCGAGCGTACACGAGCTCAAATCGATAACCGGAAACAAGGATACGGGGAGCTAGTTGGACATTATTCACCTGAAGGAAACACTGTCATATTAGTGGATGATGGGCTAGCTTCAGGATATACCATGCTGGCAGCTATCCAGTCAGTAAGAAATCTAAGTCCTCGAAAAATCCTAGTAGCTGTTCCAACAGCCTCAGCAAGTGCGGTATCATTGATAAGCAATGAGGTAGACGACCTAATTTGTCCCCATATCGGTTCGGGATATGTGTTTGCAGTTGCAGACGCATATGAAGACTGGTACGATGTCTCAGAAACAGAGGTCATCGAACTCTTACAATCACTTCGCCAACAAAAATAGGAATCCGATTAATCAAGGGTACTGAATCTAGTTAAGGAATGGCAATCGCTTATTTGGCAAATTGAGCAACGATATCCTCAGCCAATGCCTCTGCATCATCATCTAGCGGAACCAGTTTGATGTCTCTGAGAGATGTTGCCCCCAAACCTAGCTCAATGGCCCGTGCTAGTTGAGCTTGTTCAAAAATGGGTCCACTATCAACTTCGACAGTTGTCCCATAATGACGAAGTAGCGCAACGCCAACGGCATCCAAAGCGACACGGTCCTTTGCTGCCAAAAAGAGGTTCGGTGTCACTGCTTCACCACCAGCCGGTCCACCCTTAACAAAAGCTTTCACAGCGTCCATCACAATAAGGGCAGGTTCATAAGCGGTATTAATCTCAGCTATCATCTCGCGTTGATGGGGAGATCCATGCAGTTCATTCATAAAATCATAACCATCTTGAGGATGATACCGGGCAATCATTCCGACCGCATTCTTCAACGACATTGTGAAATGACCACCAAATCGATGCGTTTTCAGGCAACACGTCTGAACAACAACATCTGCATCAATGAATAACCGCGCAAAGAGAAAGCCTCGATTCCAATG
>JAEOSA010000085.1 GCA_016840595.1 Candidatus Hermodarchaeota archaeon
GCGCCAGGCAGCCTTTGTGAACCGCTTTCATCTCTGTGACTTAACCGATTACACCGCAATGGGACCAATTCGTGTTGAAATACAAGCCAACAACATCCAAGATGTTATCGATTATATCAGCCCCCCAACCATTAAGGGAAGACCGAAGTTTCGAAACGATCTCAAACTCGAATAGTCCGATGGTCATTTTCTAACCTAGAAAACGTTTCGTTAACAAGATCGACCTAGTAAATTTTGACTTGGATTCAGTTCCAAGACATCCAAATCATTAGGGGCAAAGGCATTCGGAAAAATCTCTCGGGCCTCTTTTTCATGTGTTTCAAACGAAACATATCGAGGACTAACATGAACCAATGCAAGTTGATCTACTTTTGCCTTAGAAGCAATCTGTGCTGCCTGCGTAGCAGTAGAATGGAGAAATTCCTTCGCCTTATCTTTGTGTCCTTCAGAAAATGTAGCATCATGGATGAGAAGAGTGGCATTCTTTGCTTTTGCGGCTAATTTCGGATTTGGGGCAGTATCACCAGAATAAACAATAATAGGACCCTTTCGAACGGGACCTATTACCTCACTTGGTTTTACTCGCTTACCTGCTGCAGTTGTTATTGTATGACCTTGCTGTAGGCGCTTCCGTAGAGGACCTGAAGGAATCCCTAATCTTCTAGCCTTGGAAACATAGAATTTCCCTGGAATATCCGCCATACGAAGGATGTAGGAAAATGCGGGGATATTATGAAGCGCAGGAAGACATTCCACCCGGTACTGATGTTGTTGAGTTACCGTTCCTTTTTCCACTTCCTTTATTGAAAAATCGAACTCAAGTTGAGTGTGAGTTAACTCTAGGTTTGTTTCTATGAAGGCTTTGATGCCGGGAGGACCGTAAATTGTCAAAGGCTTTGTACGTTGAAGCATTGCCATGGTAGATAGTAGCCCCGGTAATCCCAATACATGATCGCCATGAAGATGAGAGATGAATACCTCGATAATTCGCTGAGGGCTAAGACCAGAACGTTTTAACTGAATCTGGGTCCCCTCTCCGCAGTCAAAAAGCAAAATTTTTCCTTTGAAGTATATGGCTGTAGCAGGCGAAGCTCGGTTCTGTGAGGGAATTCCGCCACCTACTCCAAGAAAATAAATCTTCATCATTTCATCCATCGATACTACTGTCGTTGTAATACCACTATTAGACGATTTAAACTACGGTGAATCCGCATTGTGTGCGTTTCAACAATAGTAAAACTGTCTGTAGGTATAATTTTCTTTTCAAAGTATTTCTCTGGGAGGGCAAGACAAAGATAACCGCCCTTCTTCAGGTGATTTGTCAAGGCATCAAGGCTTGTTTGAATGAGTTCGACTACTTCGGATCCTTTTGTGGAGCTCGATCTTCCGTAGGGTGGATCAGTGGCAATTGCATTCAACCCTTCAGGGCGTAACGGGATTGTACGTGCATCTGCAAGAGCTCCATTGAACGGAACCTTGTAGTGCTTCAGATTTTGTTGGCATCCTGCGAGAATTGAGACATCAATATCAAACCCAAGAGGAACACAACCAATATCGACCGCTTCTAGAAGAAGACCTCCAGTACCACAAAATGGGTCAAGGAGAAGATCACCCCGTTTTACTCTACTAAGATTTACCATGACTCTTGCAAATTTGGGATGAATCGCACTAGGGACAAAGAATGGGCGTAGTGGACTGCGTCTTTGATAAACACCAGCTCTATCACGCGACGCTAGATATGGTCCCAAAAAGAATTGGTTACCATTTATCACACCAAGAAATAGCACATCGGGCTTCGTTAAATCAACCTCGACTTGTCCATTCAGCGCCTGCCAGATTTGCGAACCCACTTTGCCTGCTAGTTCGTCTACATCAAAAACAGTGGGTTCTCGTTGAACTCGAGTAATTTTGACACCAAAACGGTCTTTGGGTTTAATCCATTTGGTAAAATCACATTTCTTTACCATCTCTAATATTCGTGCTTCATCTGCTGGAGATTCAAAGAATACAACACTCGCATGATTTACTAAACCGGAACGCTCTGTAGCAATTTTAGCTCCTTTAGGATTAACTTCAAGGAGCAAAACCTGATTTTGATGCCCCATTACCTTGTAGGGGAATCCTTCTGCTGCTAAAATTGCACATAATTCTGCTCGAGGAAGTGTTTCATGTTCACCAGATAAAATGAACAGACACAATTGTTCCTGTGATTGTTTCACGACCCCTCCTCCAAGTTTAGAGTCATTATCAATGCGTCTTCACCATCATCATAGAACCTACGACTTCGCGTGACTTCTTGAAAACCCAATTTTTGATAAAACGAATGTGCAACATCATTTGAAACCCGAACTTCAAGAACTACTCCGTTGCAACCCTTTGATATCAAGACATTAATGAGTTTTGAAAGTAATCTGGAACCAAAACCCCTTCTCCGATATTTTTTACCAATTGCAATTGAGAGAATATGTCCAATCTTAGATTGCTTCTTTTTGTCAATATCCGCCACTGCATACCCTAGGATGGATTCAGTTTCATATTTAGTCTCAACGGCCACAAGGAACTGATCCGGTTGAGTTCCCGCCAGAAATTGGAATAACTCCTTTGGATAAGGATCCGTAAAGGATTCAAACTCAATCTGAGTTAGTTGTTCGAAATCCTGCTTCTGTATGGGTCGTATTCTAATCATTCATTAATTTCCTTGCAGTGGATAGAAATATGTGTGTGGATTGTGGTCTAATCAATTACTGAGGCGGCTGTTCGTGAAAATTGTGACTAAGAAACTAAAAATCGGCCTCGTCGTCGTCGTTCCTGAGGATATGGATGACTTATGGCACCTATACAATATCATCCTCCCGGGCGATCAAGTGGCCGCACGGACAGTTCGGCGCGTACGACGTGATATGGACGATACCTCTCGCCCTGATAAAGGCGAACGCCGTCGTATGTTTATTCGATTAACAGTCGAAGAGGTTGCCTTACACAAATACTCAAATCGCCTTCGTGCAAAGGGGAAAATACTGGAGGGCCCAGAAGATTTTGTTTCTCTTGGAACCTACCACACTATCAACATCGAACCAGGATTAAAAGTCGAAATTATCAAAGAAACCTGGCCACGCCCTCTTCTACGCCGACTAGAAGACGCAGTTTCGCGAAAGGGACAACGACTGATAATTATTGCCGTAGAAGAGGATCAAGCAGTAATTGGCATCATCGACGATTCAGGGATTGACGTCCGTGTTGAAATCCATGGAAGAGCAAGGGGCAAATATGGTAAATATATTCAAACAGCAGACGCCATGGACCAAATGTTTTCTGGGGTTGCAACCCAACTTCATGAACTACTTGAAAGATTTCCAGAAGTTACTCGTATAGTAGTCGTTGGACCCGGTTCCACGAAAGAAAAACTTGCTGAGGTACTGAAGAATAAGGTTCCAAAAAGTAAGAATTTCCTCCTCTTAGAACATGTGAGTACAGGTACTGTTAGCGGAATTTATGAAGCACTCAATCGAGGGATAATCGAACGTATCGCAAGTGAAATTCGGTTAAACCGTGAAATCCAACTTATGGATGATATAATGCGTCACTTAGGAAAAGATACAGGAAAAACAGCATATGGTTTGGCAGAGATTAACCGGGCAGTTCAGTTTGGTGCTATTGAAACCTTACTCGTTCTAGATAAACTGTTTCGCGAAGCAGAACCCGAACAACGGCGTAAAATGGAAACCATTATGCGACAAGTCGAAAAACAAGCAGGAACAGTAGAAATATTCAGTGCTGATCACCAAGCAGGGAAACAACTTGAGGGCCTTGGAGGAATAGCAGCTCTTCTCAGGTTTGTGTTACCTGAGAGTTAAAGTGGAGTATAAGAAACCTGGAATCGACTCGCTATGGGATATTCTTCAACGATACCAACCTGAAAACCTCTTGCTTTCAGTGGTTTTGCTAATTTCTTGACAATAGTGGTAGACGTTTCAATCCGTTTTTGCTTTTCATTAATCCAGAGCTTGTCTTGAGGAATCTGATACTCAGATCGAAGACTATTCCAAACGTCAGTGAGTGCTACACCTGCAGGTAGAATGATAATTCCTTTTTTCAGTAATCCTTCTTTGGTAATTTGCTCAAAGCGTTGTGCCACGTTCTTAGCACGCCGTCGGAATCGATTTCGAAGTTGAGTTCCATCCTTTAAAGAAAGTGGACAAAAATGAATATGCAACTCAGTTTCAGCAGCCGCCCATTCAATCAACTCTAGGGCTTCATTTTCACTTCCCTGAACTGAAGCAATTGTATCAGATTCTAGGTTTAATCCATGCTGTTTTAACGCCTCAGCATTTAATGGTGTGAATTCTAGCTCGTTAATATTGACAAAGTCTATGCCAACGTCTTCAAAGTCACGCAACAATTTCTTTAGTTGCTTCAACATACCTGGAATCGCTGGGATTTCGATTCCAAGTTTTGCACGGCCCTTTGTTATTTTGCGCAATTCAGGATAGTCGGCTCCTACCTCAAAACGATGAAGACGTATCTCATCAAGCCCAGCATCCAACAGGCGCTTAATTACCTCTAATGGTACTGGCTCTAAGCCCGTGTAAAGGTGGATATGAAAACCTGAACCAAAATTTTTTTTGAACACTTTAATGAATTGATGGGTTCTTTCCGGTTCAAGTAGGGGTTCCCCTCCGGTTATTCCCATCCCCGTGGCATCAATCAAACGAGCTTCTTCCAATGCCTGATTGGGATCATCTACTACGGCTTCGTTGGCGTATATGGCATCAAGATTTCGTCTTTCCTCTGATATCGGGCAGTAGAAACACGCTTTTGAACAGTTTCCGGTAATGAAAAGTACTAATTTTGCACCTTTTATACATTCGCGGCAGCCTTTCACCAAGCGACCCACAAATGGAGAATTTCCTTGTGAAAGTTGGATTTCACGGGTCATTCCTGATTACCCCTTTTGTATCCTGCGACGAACAACGGGGTCTCGGTCGCTAATGTGTTTAAGGAGAGATTCGAATGTATCATTGGGTGATAATGGACGTTTCAGATACACACCTGTTCGACCGACCTCGTCACGGCGCATCAATATTTTTACTCGCTCCTCGACAATTTTTTGGTTGACACCGACTTTCTTCGCTACGACTGTCTCATTACCCACAACCGCGGTTTCAATATGGCCTGCATCTGTTGGTTCAATTAGAATAAGGCGTTTATCAACACCTGGTACACGCCGCCCTTTCTCAAGTTTTTCCTTTGTTAAGGCTCCTCCAAATTGATAAAATTCGAGTTCAATGGGCGCAGGATTGGTTAATGGAAATGTTACGACGGAATTATTAGGTAAGAAGATGTGTGCTTTGATGGCGTGGAAGGGAGTTGCATGCACTAACTCACGATGGATGATTTGATAACCTGCCTGAGTTAAAGCAAATTCGACAGAAAAAGAGGGTACGACCTGAGGAATGTAAACATCAACATCACTGTGTTCGGATACATCACCACGACAAATACTTCCATGAATTAATGGTTCAATTCCTGTTCGTTCAAGAACCGCCATAACAACAATTGCTCTCTGACGTAACTGAGAAAGCAGTAACCAATGATGCTCTTCATAGATTACTTCTTGACTTCCGGTATCCCGACGAACCGTTTTTTCTCGAGGCATTGCTAATCGAACCTAGTCAGGGCTTATCACTTTGCTCCAACATTCTCTGTAATCCAGTTGAGGTAAGCTTCGTGTCCCTCTTGAATTTCAAGGCTGATAATTTCAGGTACATCATAACTATGCATACTCAACACTACGTCACGAAGTTTGTGAAAATGATCTTGTCTCGTTTTGATGATTAACAAGATTTCATTATCCTCAACAATTTCGTCCTTCCAGCAATAGATTGAACTCTGGCGAACCATTCCAACACAGGCAGCTAATGAATCTTCTACAAGCTTTCGGGCGATGGATTGTGCTTCGGTGTAATCGCCCACAGTTACAAACACGACTACGGATTTCGTCGTCATAGGTCTACACCCACCAAACGAGCCCCAACCGCATCTCTTAAAAGCTTCTCCCTCATCGGTGCAGCACACATTTATACTGATTAAAAAAATTGTGAAGACTCCTGAGGCGATAGCACAAATGCTTCAATTCGAATTCATTCTTCCCCTACTACCTTGGCTCCTGATACTTTTAGCCTGGATGATAATCATCGCTTTAGCCTCATATTTTAATCTAGAAAAATACGGAATTGAAGTTGGCCCCTTCATGCTCTTTGCCCGAACTGAAAGATTCAATAATTTCTTAGACCGTATCGGCAGGTGGCATCCTCGTGCTTGGCGATACATCTGGTCAGGCTTCATCGGAGTCGGCTTCTTCTTCTCGCTTTACGCTCTCTACGCCTTAGGAAGTAATATCTGGGAATTCATCAAAGAGATGACCGGTCAGACTGGGAGCCCTGGTGCAATTGCACCACTCCTTCCAGGTATCACCATGTCCTACACTTTCTTCTTGATGATTCTCATTCCCCTCATCATTGCCGTCATTGTGCACGAACTCGCGCACGGAATTGCTGCACGTGCTGATAAAATCCCCGTGAAAAGCTCTGGGATTTTCGCTTTCTTAATCTTTTTCGGCGCCTTTGTCGAACCTGATGAGGAATACGTCAAAACTACAGCAACACGAAGTCAACGAGCACGCCTTTATGCGGCTGGCTCTGGAGCAAATCTCACCTTAGCCCTAGTAGTTCTTGTTTTCTTCCAACTCATCGTGGTTCCTACACCAAGTGGTGTCCTCATTCAAGGGATTGTACCTGGACAGTCTGCAGAAGGAAATCTTGAACCAGGCATGATAATAACAAGCATGAATGGAACCGGGATACAAACCTCTGAAGACCTCCAACTCTTCATGGAAAATACCCAACCCGGCGACTTTCTCATTTTCACCGTGGAACCAGGAGTCAACATATCGTTTAACGTGGGAACTAATCCGTATAATGCCTCTGTAGCCTATATTGGGATATTCCTATCAACGTATCATCCCCTCATCTATCCCTTTAGCCTTCTAGGTTCACTTCAAGAGCTCCAGTTACAAGAAAGTCTCTTCTGGTTCTTTACGATTACATTGAGTCTCGGACTAATCAATCTGCTACCCATCCCCCCATTAGATGGCGATAGAATCTGGAAAGAACTTATTGATCGAACCATCTCCTTGGAGCGAAGGAGTGCAAAAGCTCTACTTTGGGGTCTTCGGATTACAGCGCTCTCAATTCTTATCATTAACGTCATCTTTACCATTTTTAACCCTGGTCTGTTGGCCATGTTCTTTAGGTAAATAAATGGAAATTTATTGGTCAAAGTCCTCTCCATTTATGGACTCAAATGACCGTTAAACGATGCATGTGTGGAAAGCCATCTGTAATTTCCCGACCATATTCTGGTGAAGTACTTTGTGAAGCCTGTTTCCGCGAATCCATAATGACCGCGGTACGAACCGCCATTTCAAAATACAAGATGCTTCAACGAACAGATCGAATTGTGGTTGCGTATTCAGGAGGTAAAGACAGTACCGTTCTCCTTTCAATCCTCGTCGAGATTCAACAACGCTTTCCTGAATCTGAAGTTGTTGCTATCACTTTACAAGAGGGAAGCAAACAAGATAATGAACGCCGTGAAGTGTTGGCCAATGTGACCAACCAGCTCAAAGTTGAGCATATTACTTCCACCTACCAAGAGCTATTTTCTTTAACATTAGATGAAATCGCTGACAGGGCACGAAAAACGGGTTCCCCCCTTTCACCTTGTGCTTTTTGCGGTACTCTTCGAAGACAAGGACTCAATATTCTTGCCCGAAAAATTAACGCTGACAAACTTGCTTTAGGTCATAACTTGGATGACGAAGTTCAATCCATGCTCATGAACCTCATTAGGGGAGATGTACAAAGACTATCTCGTATTACACCTTTCCTTAAAGGCGTACCCGGATGGTTAGTCCCTCGCGTCAAACCCCTTTATCACATAATTGAAAAGGATCTCCTGCTGTATTCGCAACTTCTTGGGCTTCCCGTTCATCATCCTCCGTGTCCCTACAAAGAAACCTCTCTTCGTAATGAAATTCGAGAATGGCTGAATACATTTGAAAATCAACACCCAGGATCAAAGTTCAACCTCCATGCAAGCTTCATGAAAATAATTAACGTGCTTCAGAATGAAACAGAAATACCGTTCCAAAAGTGCCTGCGATGTGGCGAATTGACATCTCAGGAAATTTGTGCAGTCTGTATTC
>JAEOSA010000306.1 GCA_016840595.1 Candidatus Hermodarchaeota archaeon
ATTATCTATTTTCTCTGTGCCTTAACCTTCATATGCGCCACAAGTATCCTACTCGCAGCAGTAGGGCGTCCATTGAAGAAATCCTTCAATGTCGATGGAATTCAACTCTTTCGCGGTTTCCTTGAGGTTTGGATGGAAGATAAGGCAGATCACATGGAACAAATTCTAACAGAAATTGGACAAGAAAAAGTACTTCCGTTTTCAGTGATGAAATTTGCAACAGCCAATAAGAAACCATACTTAGTGAAGGTCATCCCGGGTGTGCATCCAGGACCCTTCAAAAACACAGGGAGTAGTAACCTTCCTGGGAGAATCGGTGAGTGGGGGCGAGAAGTTCTGAAGGCAACTGCATGCGCCCCCCATGGTACTGCCACACATGATTTGAACCTAGTTTCGAAAGACGAAGTTACACAATTTTTGGATATGGTCCAAGAAGCCTATGACCAAACATCACCTGTTAAAGATGTAACTCAGTTCGTACGTGCTTCTTCGGGTACAATAAAGGCAGGTAGCCAAATTTTCGGTGATACGGCAGTCCTTCTTTTGACTCGATCGCCTATTGAAATGGATGACATTAGTTTGACAGTAGGAGCACGAATAACCACAGAAGTTACGAAACATGTGAAGAGATGTATTCTCATTGATACGCATAATTGCATGAGTACGCTCAAAGAATCAGTGCATGAAGATTCCGAATTAGTTTCAGATATGATCAAGGCTGCTGTATCTGCAACTCGTGAAGCCTTGAAAAAGAAGCGTGATCAGCCTAATATCGGCTTGGCAATAAAAAGGAAAACTGGATTTACGGAAGCACAGGGAATGGGATCAGAAGGCATCACTGTATTCATTGTTGAAGTTGCCGGACAAAAGATGGCATATGTCCTTATTGATGGAAATAATATGGTCGTCGGGTTACGCGAAAAAATTGTACATGCACTGGTTCCCCGTTTTGTTGATGCAGCGGAGGTAATGACGACTGATACGCACCAAACTGCCGTGGTATCTTCTCAAAATGGATATAGCCCCATTGGAGAGCAAATTCCGCATTCTGATTTAATCTCAATAATTACAGAACTCGTCGAGGAAGCCCGCTCCCAACTTGAACCAGGAACTGTCGAAATATTTCAAGGCGAGACTCAACCACTAAGGATCATGGGAGAAGGAACTGTAGAAAAACTCACCAGTCTTATTCCGGTTTCAGCAAATGTAGCAAAAAGAGTAGGAGTGGCGGTTTATACGGTTGCCTTTATCATCTCCCTTGTCCTGCTCCTCTTC
Organism: Candidatus Hermodarchaeota archaeon; assembly: GCA_016840595.1. The sequence continues at coordinate 1,276 of JAEOSA010000306.1, forward strand.
GTTCTTCCAATACCACTTTTTCCCTAGCCGTTCATAATCCTTTTAGGATGCATGCTATTTTGTAACGGTATCTAATATGGACGGATTCACAAATGAACCTGTTTGAAATTCGTTTCCACGGACGCGGTGGTCAAGGTGCCGTCACCGGTGCCAAAATTCTAGGTGATGCCACTCGAATGGAAAACAAACACTTTCAAGCTTTCGCACATTATGGTGCCGAAAGAAGAGGAGCCCCAGTGATGGCTTTCACACGAATTGCAGATGAAGCCATCCGAATCCACAGTTACATCTACGAACCAGAAACTATAGTAATTCTTGATGAAACACTCCTCGAGATTCCCAGTGTTCAGGCGGGGATGAATGAAGACACCTATGTCGTCATTAATACGCCTCAATCGCCTAAAGACGTCAAGCTAGAGGGTAAAATTTCCACTGTGGACGCGACGAAAATTGCTCTTGACGTGGGGATTTTGGTTGCGGGTATTGCTGTGGTTAACACAATTATGCTAGGGGCTGTAGCACGAGCCACGAATATTGTTACAATTGAAAGTGTGAAAGATGCCATCCGTAAAGGTTTGGCAGGTCTTCCAGAGAAGGTTATTGAGACGAACGTTAACGCCGCTCAACGTGCATACGATGAACTCCAAATGGGGTATTAATTATGACGCCACTTAAACGAGAACCACCCAATAAACGGTTTACCTGTATTACCTATCCTGAAGCAGGAGCAATGGGCCTGACAGGTGATTGGCGTATATTTCGTCCAGTTGTAGACAAGGAAAAATGTACTGGCTGTCAAATCTGTTGGATGTATTGTCCGGATGCCGCGATTACAATGGGCGAAGATAACACACCCATCTTTGACCTCGAATACTGTAAAGG
>JAEOSA010000307.1 GCA_016840595.1 Candidatus Hermodarchaeota archaeon
GATATGCAAAACTTCCTGATGATTTAGATCAACAAATCAGAGAAGCATATCACAAACTCTGTGACGAAATAGGAACACACGATGCTGATGTTGCTGTACGTTCCTCAGCTACCGCAGAAGACCTTCCTGATGCTTCTTTTGCGGGTCAACAGGAGACCTATCTTAACATTCGTGGCGAAGAATCGCTGTTATTTGCTTGTCGTTCTTGTTTTGCTAGTCTTTTCACTAATCGTGCCATAAGCTATAGAGAAGACAAAGGATTTGGTCATTTTGACGTCTATCTTTCAATAGGTGTCCAAATTATGGTTCGTTCGGATGCAGCATCTTCTGGAGTTATTTTCTCAATTGATACTGAATCTGGTTTCAAAGATGCAGTCTATATTACTGGTGCTTTTGGTCTTGGTGAAAATGTAGTTCAAGGCGCTGTGAATCCTGATGAATTTTATGTTTTTAAGCCAACTTTGAAGAAAGAAAAACGACCAATTATTGGAAAACGTCTTGGAACTAAAGAAGAAATGATGGTTTACACCTCTGATCAGCGTCGTCCAACCAAAAATGTTGACACACCAGAATCTATGCGAAAATCATTTTGTATTTCTGATGATGAAGTAATCCAACTCGCTAAGTGGGCTACGATAATTGAAGATCATTATGGGAAACCCATGGACATTGAATGGGCCAAGAACGGAGATGGAGATTACGAAGGAGACGGGAAGCTCTACATAGTCCAAGCACGGCCAGAAACAGTTCATTCCCAGAAAGCTGCCAATGTTATTGAAACATACGTATTGAACGAAAAAGGAAAGGAACTAGTAAGAGGTCAAGCTGTTGGGTCTAAAATAGGACAGGGTAAGGTTAACGTCATAGAAAAATCCTCCCGAATTCATGAATTCAAAAAAGGTGAAGTTTTAGTAACTGATATGACGGATCCTGACTGGGAGCCAATCATGAAGATAGCATCAGCAATTATAACAAATCGTGGAGGACGTACATGTCACGCGGCGATTGTCTCACGAGAACTGGGTATTCCAGCAGTTATTGGAACTGAGAATTCAACCAAGGTTCTGAAAGATGGTATGGAGGTCACTGCTTCGTGTGCTGAAGGCCAGGAAGGTATCATCTATGAGGGTATCCTACCATTCAATGTTGAAAGAATCTTCTTGGATCAAATGCCAGAGACTCGGACAAAAATTATGATGAATGTTGGTATCCCTGAAAAAGCCTTTGATCAAGGTCAGATCCCTAATGATGGCGTCGGATTAGCACGGGAAGAATTCATTATAAATTCGTACATTGGGATTCATCCTCTTGCTTTACACCACTATGAGGAGCTGAAAGAAAAAGCTGATACTGATGGAGAAATCCGTGAAATTATTAGAAAAATTGACGAGAGAACAGCAGCATATGAAGATAAAGAGGAATTCTTCATTGAAAACTTAGCAATGGGAATTGGGCGTATTGCAGCAGGTTTCTATCCCAACGATGTTGTCGTTCGGTTATCAGACTTTAAGACAAATGAGTATGCCAATTTAATTGGTGGTTCTCTGTATGAGCCCGAGGAATCCAATCCCATGATAGGTTGGCGTGGTGCATCACGATATTACGATCCAGACTTTAAACCAGCCTTTATCATGGAATGTAAAGCCATTAAACGTGTTCGTGATGACATGGGTTTAACTAATGTAATTACAATGATTCCATTCTGTCGTACAGTAGAAGAAGGCAGAAAGGTAATCGCTGCAATGGCTGAAGCAGGTCTTAAACAAGGTGAGAATGGGCTAGAAGTTTACGTCATGGCTGAGATCCCTTCAAATGTGATTGAAGCTGATGGATTTGCCGAAATTTTTGATGGGTTCTCAATTGGGAGTAATGACCTTACACAACTTGCTCTTGGCCTTGATCGAGACTCAGAACTAGTTGCGCATATTTATGATGAACGAGATACATCAGTAAAGCGGCTTGTAAAGTCTGTCATCGAAACAGCTAAAGCTAAAGGCAGAAAAATCGGTATTTGTGGACAAGCTCCCAGTGATTTTCCCGAATTCGCAACTTTTCTTGTAGAATGTGGAATCGATTCCATGAGCTTAAATCCTGATACCGTTGTAAAAACAAAACTCGATATTTCGAAAAAAAAACAGGAAT
>JAEOSA010000086.1 GCA_016840595.1 Candidatus Hermodarchaeota archaeon
CTTCGGCTGGAGTCATACGCATATTCAGACAGGCTAAGGTCAAAATGAGTTGCATTGATTCGGTCATGCAATTAGGGTTATAATCGGTTGCCAATGCCACGGCTACTCCCGCGTCAATTAATTTTCGTGCAGGTGCATACTCTTTCTCCATTAAGACAAAGGCGGTTGCCGGTAAAAGAACCGCAACGACTTGGGATTTGGCTAGAGCCTGGATGCCTTTATTCGAAACTTTCAAGAGATGATCTGCCGAAATCGCTCCAACTTCGGCTGCTAGTTCAGCTCCGCCCAAGGTGGTCATCTCATCGGCATGCACCTTGGGAATAAGATTATATTCCTTGGCCCGATTGAGAATACGCCTTGATTGGTCAATGCTAAAGACGCCTTCTTCAGCGAAGACATCACAAAATTCAGCCATTCCCTTTTTTCCGACGGTGGGAATCATTTTTTCCATGACTTGCTTCACGTAGTGTTCAGGTCGGTCTTTGTATTTTTGAGGGACAACATGGGCTCCCATAAATGTCGGAACAACGTCAATTGGATGAATCAGGTTGAGATCACGGATGGCAAGTAATTGTTTGTATTCGTGTTTGGGCTCCAAGCCATAGCCGGACTTCCCTTCAACAGTTGTCGTGCCATACCGGAGCATACGATTCAGCGTGTGTTGCCCAAGGCGCACCAAGGTCTTTCGACTTGCCTTTCGAGTGGCTTTGACAGTTACGTTGATTCCTCCCCCCGCTTCCAGGATTTCCATATAAGTGGCACCCTGGATTTTCTGGACAAATTCCTTTTCCCGGGTACCCGCAAAGGCTAGATGGACGTGGGGATCCACGAATCCTGGAAGGACCGTTTTTCCAGTTGCATCAATGACTTTCGGTCGCGTTCCGGCTTTGACAAGTTTTTCAATTTCTCTGGTTGTTCCAACAGCCGCAATGCGATTTTCTTGGATCGCGACAGCTCCGTCTTTAATAATCCCTAACTCTGCGAGTTCGGTTCCTAGTTTGGGTGTGTGGCTGGCTCCAGCTAGTGTAAGGAGTTCTGCGGCATGTAAAATGACTGAATCGAAATGCATTCTTTCCATTACGGGGGAACAAGGGAATGAAGCCTAATAAATGAGGCTCTTCACTACTGCTTCTTCTTTGAAAGGCTGGATAGAACGCTAGCATGTTTGGGATTTTTTTCAGCCAGTTTTCGATCTATGGAAATTTCCAGAAGGTCTTCAACGGAGAAGCCTTCCAATCTCAGATAGTAATCTGCAACGCCCACTAAGGCTTCAATGGGAACCAGTCCACAAAATTCTGCACCCACTACAGGAACACCGAATCGGGCGGCTTCAATTTTGACCAATTCCATTTGTCGGTACAACGGTGACTTCCGGAAATCAGTATTCGTGATACCAATTTGCGTGATACCTCGGTCCTCCCAGAGGGCACCCATGGCCTTAATTCGGACAAGACCTCCCTTCTTGCGGTGAATCGCCTTGGCTACAGCCTTAGCAATCTGGAGATCCGTTGTTCCCAGGTTGATGTTTAGCCCTACCATCACTTCCCGAGCACCTGTCATCGTGGCGCCCGCGGTTGGATGAGGTTTGGATGGACCATAGACGGGTTGTCGTTCAGGGTCTTTCATGTTCTTGGCAAGGGCTTCCCATTCGCCCTTCCGAATCCAGTCAACATCGCCTTTTTCAGGGGTTTCAGCGGCTTCACCATAGAGATACACCGGGACATCATGTTCTTCTGCAAATGCTTTGGCGAATTCTTTGGATAAGGTGATACAGTCCTCGACGGTCATATTCTTGATTGGGACGAAGGGGGCTACATCCAGGGCTCCAATTCGGGGGTGTTGCCCTTTGTGTTTCCGCATATCAATCCGTTCAATCGCCACACGACCTGCGTTCAACATAGCGGTTTTAGTTGCTTCGGGTTCACCGAAATAAGTGACAACGAGCCGGTTGTAGGCTGTATCATGTTCAAAATCGAGAAGGTGGACGCCTTTCGTTTGGCGAATAGCATCAACAATAGCATCAATGGTCTTACTATCTGAACCTACGCTAAAGTTTGGAATGCATTCTACAATTCGGTCCATTTTTTGATTTCACCTTTGTTTAGTCCTTAAGAAACGGAATTTTGATATCACGCTTTTTCGCGAATTCAATTGCTTTTGGGTATCCTGCATCAACGTGACGCACAACACCCATTCCCGGATCGGTGGTTAACACACGGAGGAGCCGGCGTTCAGCGTCGCGTGTTCCATCGGCTACCGATACTTGGCCTGCTGAGATAGCGTAGGGAATGCCCACGCCTCCACCTTGGTGAAGTGAAACCCAGGTAGCTCCCGCTGATGTGTTGATGAGCACGTTCAATACAGGCCAGTCAGCGATGGCATCACTTCCATCACGCATATTCTCCGATTCTCGGTTGGGGGATGCTACTGAACCAGCATCAAGGTGGTCACGTCCGATTACAATTGGGGCTTTTAGTTCTCCACTGGCAACCAGGTCGTTGAGGGCTTTTCCAAACTGCGCCCGTTCGCCATAACCCAACCAACCTACTCGAGCAGGTAAACCTTCGAACTGCACTTTTTCATGGGCGAGTTTGATCCACCGTCTTAAGATGTAGTTATCTGGAAAAAGTTCGAGCACTAAATCGTCGGTTCGGTAGATGTCTTCTGGTTCGCCTGAAAGGGCTACCCAGCGGAAGGGTCCGCGTCCCTCACAGAAGAGAGGGCGAATAAAGGCTTCGACAAATCCAGGGTACTTCCATCGGTTCTTTTTCTCATCCCAGGAGATTTTACTTGTATGTTGTCGTAAATTGTTCCCGTAATCAAAGGCGATGGTCCCTCGTTCTTGAAGATCGAGAATCGCTTTCATATGATGGAGCATCGAATCTTTGGAATGTCGGATATAATCCTCTGGGTCTTCTTCTCGAAGGCGATCAGCGTCTTCCTTACTAAATCCCTTGGGATAGTAACCAGTTAGGGGGTCATGTGCTGCGGTCTGGTCCGTCACGACATCAACCTTGACACCCCGACGGACTATTTCAGGATGGGTCTCTGCAGTGTTACCAACTAATCCAATTGAACGTGGGATTTCTTTTTCAAGGGCTTCCTCTGCGAGCTGCAAGGCTTCATCTAGATTATCCGTTTTGAGTTCACAGTAACCTGCTCGCATGCGTTTATCGATTGCTGCTTCGTCGACATCGACTGCGATGACAACACCTTCATTGAATGTCACCGCGAGAGGTTGGGCACCTCCCATAGCCCCTACACCTCCAGTTAATGACAATTTACCTTTCAGCGTGCCACCAAAATGTCGATCTGCCACTGCAGCAAAAGTTTCGAATGTACCCTGAAGGATGCCCTGGGTTGCGACGTAAATCCATGACCCTGCGGTCATTTGCCCAAACATGGTCAATCCTTGTTTGTAGAGTTTGTGGAAGTTCTCCTCTGTGGCCCAAAACGGTACAATCAAGGAATTGGCGATAATTGCCCGAGGTGCATCCGTATGTGTTTTAAACACAGCAACAGGTTTTCCCGATTGGATGAGCATTGTTTCATCGGGCTCTAATTCCAGGAGGATTTCCACGATCTTATCAAAACATTTCCAATTTCTGGCTGCTTGTCCCGTTCCTCCGTAGACGATAAGGTGCTCCCAATCCTTCGCGACATCTGGATCTAAATTATTTTGGAGCATGCGAAGGATGGCTTCGATTTGCCAGTTCTTACAATGTAATTGGGAACCCCGGTAAGCGCGAATCGGTTTACGTTTCATGGGTCTCCATCCTGAACCTCAAATGCCATTGAGCTTTGTCGCTGTGGGCTTTAAGTTGTTTTCTGTATCACCGTTCCTGTAAGTCTCCATGAAATAGTGAGACAAAATATCTGCTTTTATGATAGTTTCAATTTAAGATAGCAATGTAAGGATGTCAGAATTCTCTTGATTGAAGAACTCATCTTCCGATACGGATTGCTCTTACTTTTCATTTTGTTCATGGGAATTCGAGGCTATTATGGTCGCAAAGCCCAACCACCCGGTCAGAAGCAAACACGTCAGGAACGATGGGCTTACCAGGTCCAATACGAAAGCAAAGTCCTGGTAATCCTTCGAATCGTCATTGTCTATGCAATGATACTGTTCATCCTGATTTGGAGTATCGTACCTTTCGTCTTGCCCCCTTTGCTTCAACTCCTCTTTCCAATTTGGGTACGATGGCTAGGTGTCATAATTTGTGTACTCATGATTCCAGCGATTACGTGGGTAGGGATCCATCTTGGTCGTCAAGTCTCAGGGTCGTTAGAGATCAAAACGGGTCATACTCTCGTGACAAGTGGTCCTTACAAGTATATTCAGCATCCCATGTACTTGGTGTATTTTATTTTCAATCTGGGATTGTTTTTGATTTGTGCAAATCTTATACTGTTAGTCATCGTTGTACTTGGATTAATTGTAGTGGCTTCAAGAATGCGAGTAGAAGAGCAGATGATGATTGAGCAATTCGGTGACGAATATCGGGAATATATGCAAAGTACAGGGCGGCTTTTCCCACCTATTCGTAGAAAATCAAAAGAGGATAGCACTAACGAATGATAGAGTGCATTTTGAAGGGGGACTAAAACGTTAGATAATGGACGAGTTGTTTAGTCATATTGAGTAGAGTGCTGATTGGGACACTTTCATCGACACCATGGACCTGCATGACATCAAGGGTGGGCGCACCGATGCCAATTATGTCAATGGAATCAATTACTTCGTATACATAACCCATATCTGTGGAACCTGACATTCCAGCATATATGATATCGGAATCCTGAAAGCCATGAACCGCTTTGAGTGACTCTGCGATTTTACTAAGATACGGGCTTTCGAGATTTGTTTTAAAAGGTGGGTAATCGTGGTTGGTTTTGATTTCGACGCTAAGGGCTTTGCTTTTTTCCTGTCCCCTTTTGACTGCTTCTTCAATCTCTTTAAGGGCTTCTTCAAAGGGTTCTTCAGGAATGTACCGCCGATTAATGACCACCTCACATTCAGACGGAACGATATTGGCTTTGGTTCCTCCTCGAATGATATCAAGGTTAAACATCGGGGTCATTTGATCTGAAGGTCCTCCAAGCGATTTGAAAACTGGAACTGTTGGGATTTCAGATTCACGGACTTCCACTTCTGCTTTGAGCTTGAGGAGTTCATTTATGATGGGAATCATTTCTTCGATGGCGTTGACGCCGAGGAAGTTCATTCCTGAATGCGCGCTTCGACCTTTGGTTCGAACTGTGACATTAAACACGCCTGCTGCTGCTGCAATGATAAGAGGGAGCTGAGCACCGAGTTCAGTATTGATTAAGTGGCCTTTGACATATCCTTTTTTCGCGAGGTGATAGATGCCTGGATACACACCAAGTTCTTCATCGGTGCACAAGGTACAGATGATGTTGAAGTTGGGGGTGAGTTTGAGCTCGTTGAGGACTTCGATGGCGGTAATCATAGATGCTATGCCCGATTTCATGTCAAGGGCGCCGCGACCGAAGACTTTGCCTTCTTTGATTATTCCCGCAAAGGGATCCATAGTCCAGGGCTCATCAATTGGGACAACATCCATGTGGGCGTAAATGGTGACGTCTTCCTTTTGATTATAATCTCGAGAAGCAACTAGATTCACCCGTGGGCCTTCAATTGGATAGGGAATAGTTTTGGCAAGTTCTTCGGGAATCACAACACGTTCAGTCTTAAATCCTAATTCTTTGAAGATGGGTTCTACCAAATCAACGAATTCCTCGTAGTTGTTTCCAGGTGGAACCACTGTAGGGACTTGGATCAATTCACTGAGTAACTTCGCAATTCGTTCCTGCTTCTTCTCGACGGCTTCAAAAACTTGGTCAACAGAAATTTGCTTTGCCATTTTACATCCCTTTTCCAACTTCATTTTATTGCATCGAGTTGCCTTTGAAAACTGGTATTGATGGCTTTGATGTATTCATCGCGAGGTACAATTTCTCGGCTTATGATGTTTTGGGTGTCTGGTCTAATGGTGCCTGCTTGAACGAGTTCTTTGCCGGCTTGTTTGATGGCTTTGAAGATGTCGTCAACTTGGATTCCCATTTGTTTGAACACTTGGAGTTGGGCACCTATAGGACGAAGAATTGCACCAACGAATTCACTGCCTAAATTTTTACAGTACGCTTTGACATGAGCAACCAATGGATCAAAATTGTCCAATTCGGTAAAACCTGAAACTGAAACAAGGACAACCTTGTTCATTCTACGGTCGCCCAAAGGTGGATGACGACAATGATCATCACGAACCTCAAAGAAGGGGTGCACTAACGGTATCGACCGATCGAGTACCGCCTTCAATGTGCTTGTCATACCATCACAGAAAACTGGTGTGGCTAAGATTATCACATCTGCCATTTGGTGTTTAGTTAAGAGATCTACCATGTCATCTTTGTGAACGCATTGCCCAGGAGTTTTCACCCAGCAGGTGAAACAACCCCGACAGGAATTCACTTTCAAGTCTTCGACATATATTAGATCAATTTCTGCTCCTGCTTCCTTCGCACCTTCCAGGAGTGTATTGAGAAGTAGGGCGGTTCCACCACGGTCTTTTCGTGGACTACTGTTGAGGGCTAATATCTTCAACGCTTCTTGCACCTTTACGTGTACTCCGATGAATTCAAGTTTATAACCTCAAACACCGGATAAGGAACAAATGAGGTTTTGCCTTATGTCATATTTCCGGTTCTGGCGCTATTGGCTTTTGGGCGTGAGTGTTTTCATTACCGCCTTTGGTTTGTTTATGGCGCTTCTTAATCACACGATTTTGTTCTCCTTCTTCAATACCCAAATTAATCCCGCGTTCTGGGGTTCTACGCCTGTCCCGGCACCTGCCCAAGCGTTCCAAGCCTGGATTTATGGAGCTTGGGGCGCAACCGTGATGGGGTGGGGGATTACAATGATTTTCATTGCCTACTATCCCTTTCGTCAACAGGAACAGTGGGCATGGAAAGCCGTCCTCGTCAGTGTCGTATCATGGTTCATTATTGACACCACACTCTCTTGGTTGTTTGTTGTCATCATCAATGTAATTTTCAATACAACTATTCTGATACTGGTGCTCATTCCATTACTCTTTACTTGGCAAGAGATGTCAAATTAAATTTGAATCCTTTTCCGACAAGGTAAAAAAGCGGTGAATGTCCTTACATCGACGTTCAAGTGGAGATGATGCCGTTGAAATCTACTCGTTCAATTTTAATTTTGAAGTGTATGAAAACGCAATGTGAGGAAATTGAAGATGTGGTCGCTCATGAGTTAGGACTGAGAGTTCTTCTCACGGATTCGATGGGTGAAGAGAGTTTTGCTCTGCTTCATACGTTGCCCACAGAATATGACTCACTCATCATAGGGTTACTGTTTACGTCACGTTTGATTTCTTCTCCTGCGGATGTTGTCCAAATCCGCACACGAAACCAACTTGCTAAAGTACGGCTATCAGATGAAAGTGCATTCCGTGACAAAATCAATTCAATCCGTCCAACTGCACGCATCGTTCTGGGCATTTGTGGACCTGAAGAAGGGGCCTTAGGTACCTGGCGAGCTTGTGATGTTCCTGCAATTGAAACATCAATGAAAATTTCACCTTCAATTATCCGACAGGCGATTCAAAATCTTAATAACGAAATGGTGTTGTATCGACAGACAGGAGGTACGCATGGCGCCGCATTGGTTGACACTGAAGGCACTGTTATGAAGCTTGCTGAAGATGTGGGTCGCCATAGTGCAATTGATCGCGTTATCGGGAAAGCGTTATTGGATAATATGAGTTTGTCAAATCTGATTCTGGTATGTTCCGGGAGGCTGACGGGTGACCTAGTATTGAAGGCTGCAGTTGCGAGAATTCCTTTAGTCGCTTCAATCAGTGCTGGTGTATCCTCAGGCATTGAGCTCGCTGACGCGGCAGGCATTACACTTATTGGGTTTGTTCGGGGTGCACGGATGAATGTCTACACGCACCCTAGTCGGTTGGTGTTTTCGTCAGTCTAGCGAACAAAGGTTTTCTTGTCAAGACGGTCATTGAAACTGATTTGTTCCATGCATTCATCACAAAG
>JAEOSA010000308.1 GCA_016840595.1 Candidatus Hermodarchaeota archaeon
CCCCCTATAAATAGGGAGCCGTTGGGATCCTGATCTTAGAACCTTAGCTAGTTGATTGAAAAACCAAAAAATCCTAGAGGAATGCATGCATATGCTGACGAATACGCCTGTGACTGCGACGATTAAGCCTTGAATGCGCACCCAAATTTTTAGCCCCAAATCCAAACCCTAGGCGCGCGTAAATTTTAATTGGTTTTTACAATTAACTGTTCTTCATGAGATGGACTAAGCCTTTTACTTGCAAGAAATTTGGTGTGAAGGCACAAGTTACAACAGCTATCTATCAAAATGGAGAAAAGGTGCGTTATGTTGACTGTGAAAGAAATTGTTACGACTGTATCTATGGACAAACACCAAAAATGTGTAAAGCAAACTCTGAAGATATATTCAGAAAAATTCTCCATTCTGATTGTTGAATATAAAGACTCAACGAAAACTGAACCGGAGGAAGAGGAAGGGATTGAGTGCGCTCAAGAGCCCAAAACCCTTGGTGTGATAATCCCAAGCAGCCTAGTTAGCTCACTTTCAAATTCTCTGCTCACATCAGTTGCTCCACTTATGGCGTGTGCTACTTCATGAAGCAGTGTTCCGGCGTAATTTTCTGTGCTTCTTAGTTGATCTCTTTTGACGATAATGGTTCCAGTGGATTCCTGCCAAACTCCTGTGGCTTCAGTGAAAGAACTCAAGTCTTTCTTCATAGTTTTTGATATTTTTACTGTCTTTACTCTTTTTGGTTTTCCAGCGATCTCAAGAATCCTATCCGTCATGCTAAATATCTTTCTTTCTGAAGGATTGAGTTCATCAATTTTGACAAACTCGAATTTGAAACTCGAGTCGTATTCTGAATAAAACTGGTCCAAATCCAATATAGGCTTTCCAGAAATATCGGTTGAACCGTGTATCCTCAGTTTCAAATTTTCCGGAATCGTTATTACCTTGTACCCGCTTGTTCTCGCTTCATCTACCATGTTCTTTGAATATATTAGATCTTCAGCTGTGAAGAAAACAACCCTTTCTGTCGCGTTCAGTATCTTAACTGCGTGTTCCTGAACATCTAACCATTTGATCTCATCGTGCATTTCTCCAGTGTGGTACTCTTTTAAATCGTCGACCAGATGCTCGGCCACTTCCTTGCCCTTGCAAGAAAGAAGGATTGATTTCACCCTATCTGAATAAGCGCTCCGTCCAACGTTTGTTCGCTCTCTATTGAGTGCCTTGCGTATAGAACTAGTCAGAGAAGTAACATTATAGCTAAAAAGGAAATTGTCTTCTTCAGCCACCCTAACACCATTAACGTATATTCTCCCGGTCCTCTCTCTTTTCTTTAGTACCTGTCCATATCGGGTCGTCTCTATGACCTTATCGCCAGAAAACCTCAAGAACAAATCCTTTGCTTTTTCAACGTCTTCATCAACTACGCCTTCAAGGATAAATTCTGTTCCAACTAAATCTGGATCAGAGGGCGGAGATATGCACGCATGAAGGGTTACTAGATCGTCAAAAGAATGTTTTTGAGATCTATCGAGCGTTATTTCGCCATGTTTCGACCTTACACAAACCTTTACTCTCTTTCTGTCAAAGGTTGCGAAAGCATCTTTCAATCCAATACCAAACTTTCCTATCACATGAGGGTTTTCTAGCTTCTCATCATCCTCTTTTTGCGTCAGATGTTGATAATTAAGGCCGCGTCCAAAATCTTTGATATGCCACCTTTTTTTGGAATCTTTGTAGATTTGGATGTCTTTGGTTTTGGTTAGGAATTGTTCGTCAATTGCATTCGCTACAACTTCTCTTATAGCATGATGCACTTCCCAATCTTCAAGTATCTTTTCTATGTTCAAATCGAACTTCTTGATCGTCATTTTGCTCACTACATGCATGCATTTTATTCGAACTCAATATTTCCTTTTTCATCTATTCTGGCAACCTGCCAATCATATCTGTTCTTTGACACTGCAATTTTGATGTCGCGTCTAATCAAATTTAGTGATGGGCAATCATACGGTTTGGACAATAAGATGATGTCACTTACTGATTCTTCCTTAGTCATGCCTTTGAATACCACAAAATCGATAGGGTGAAGAATTGGCTTCACATCAAAAGGATCTAATTTCAAGG
>JAEOSA010000309.1 GCA_016840595.1 Candidatus Hermodarchaeota archaeon
TATGATTTTCTCCGTTTTCGGATAGCCGACCCTCCAATAGTTAGGGTTTGCTTCCAACCACATCTCCATATCCTTGCCAGCAAATCGTTCCCATTTCGTCAATTTGTATGGACCAAGATCCATTGGAGTGCTTGCCCGCACATTACCTTCCGTATAGTAAACTACTTGATCAAAAGGAGCATAGGCTGGGTTAACGATGAATGATGCTGGGCATGCCATCAATCTAAGGAAGGGCGCAAAGGATATCTTCAGATTAAACTGAACCACGTATTTGCTTGCGACTTCCACGCTGTCTATTATAGCGTCGTATCCCATGTTGACTTGGGGACCATCAGGACTCGCGATTCCTATCATTGCCCTGTCAAAGCTGTATTTCACATGGGTGGCGTTGAACTCTGTTACGTTGTCGTCGAAATAGACACCTTGCCTCAAGTTGAAAGTCCAAGTTAACCCATCTGGAGTCAGTGACCAGCTAGTTGCCAAAGAAGGCATGATGTCTCCTGTAGCAGGTTCAGTTTCAACCAGACCGCAGCCAGTGTTTTGGATTATCTCCCACCCAAAGAAGTCGTAGGCTTGAGCCGGATCGATTGCAGATTCCACAGAGTCCGTAGTTCCAATCACGAGAGTCGCTCCTCCGGAGTCAAATGCAGAGACGAAGGACGGTGTTCTCAGCATAGGTAACAACAATACGAGTATAATGATTATCAAAAGAAGGTTCTTCTTCATTTTAACTCCCTTCTCTAGGCACATATCAAAACGTTAATAGAACTAATAAAAGTTTCAGTAAAAATCTTCTATGTGAATCAATAGCGTGATGACCTCAACCAAATGAATTACTTATCCACCAAATAATTGAGTGGACGTTAGAATCATGCATGGCTCATCTAATGTGATGTTAGCTGGAGCTGATAGAATGTATTAAAGTAAACACTGGAGGGAAGATTGCAGTAACACATCATTTCAAGTTGTACCAAAGATTAGCGAAATAGACAAAGCCTGTTAGAAAGAGTGAACTAGTTTGTGATTCTTTGTTTAAGAGAATAAAAAAAGAGGGGTTTGGCTGTTAGCCTTTTTCTCCGAAGTGTCCTGCCAGTATGATAGCATCGAGGATGTTGATGTTGTCGTCGTTGTTGATGTCCGCTGCTGAGTTCCATCTTGGCTGCCCAGGCTCAGAACCGAAAGCGCCAGCCAGCTTGATAGCGTCTAGAATATTCACGGTTCCATCATAGTTTACATCGCCCAGAAGAGCCAGTTGTGTGTATGTCATTTCGCCTTCTGTTATGTTGGCTTCGCTTGCCAAGATTTGACCAACAGAGATATTACCAGTGTAACTATGAGTAGTTGTCTGCTCAACCGTTGCTAATTCAACTACCAAAGTATATTCACCAGTACTGGTTCCAATGACTTTGATATTGTGAATTCCATCCAGCGGATCGGGAATGACAATTCTTTGGGGATGCGACCCAAGTCCAGAATAAAATGCTCCCGATATTTCATTAACGTATTCTCCTGTGGTAGGATCGGCTCCAATATGCTTGTTTTCAGGATCGGTAACGTACAAGTTTGCAGGTGAAAACAAAGAAGCCATAAATGCTTCTGGTGCTACCTGCAATTCGTCCGTTTTGGTTTGTAAATCAAGGTGGGTCCCCTGCCACAAAGGAATGTTAAGTTTCGCGCCAGCGGAAACGTAGATTCCAATGGTGCCAACATAGGGAGGAAGGAATGGAACACCTGTTGCATTTACATAAAAACCATTTAGGCGACTATTTGGTTCAACCACAGTATTCTCACTGAACCCTGTTGTAATCCAAGATTGAGTCAAGTAACTACCAATGAGTAGCCCATCAGTACCGTCTCCGAGATAGATGCTAACGTTACCCATACTTGTGAACCAAGCAGAACCTGCTGGATCTGGTATGCCGTCTCCAATCCATGTCTCTCCAGCTGGATGCCACGCCCCATTCTTCCAGAAATACATTCCAGTATCGTTACTCATTGATATGATATCCACATCACCCACGCTATCATTGGTGTACAATTTTCCATAACTATCCGATATGTAAACTATATGTGTAGTCTGATTAGTAATTGGGTTGTATCTGGGT
>JAEOSA010000310.1 GCA_016840595.1 Candidatus Hermodarchaeota archaeon
CGACGACCCTATTCTGTGAGTTTGACATTTTTCTTTTTCACCTCAGAGTTAATGACGTAGTTTGTTCAGTTTTCGGATGTCGAGGGTTCCGAATTTATTGTATGCTCGAATGATGAAGGCTAGCGCAATTGCAATGACGCCACCACCGATACAGATACTGACAATGACGATTGCTTGAGCTAGTAAGTCAATGTAAAAGCCCTGCCATGAAACGGCAAAGGTGATGAAGTTCAAGTGAGCTCCGTCAAGAAGTAATTCTAGGGCAATAAGGAACCTGATCATATTTCGCTTCGTCGCCATCCCATAAATTCCAATAGCATACAGGAAGACTGCGACGATGAGGAATACATAGATGGGGACACCTAACAATTCAAGATATGACATTTCGAATTACCCCTCCTCCATTGCTTCTGTTGACTTTGGTTCAGCCACGTGGAAAAAGACAGAGGCCGCCAGTGCAGCAACAAACAGAAACACGCCTTGTAGAACCATATCGATGCCTCGATACTGCCATAGCATTTCACCGAGGGCATGGATCATATCATAAACGTCTTCCGGTGAAACAAATCGAGTCAGAGGAATAGGATCCGGAGGAATAAACGCTACTCCAGCCATTCCCATTACAATCAGATACGCAAAGAGAAGCCCAAACAATAATGTTAGAATAAAACCTACTGCTTTGATTCTCATGTCACGTCCTCCTCTTCGATTTCACCAGTACCACGACGCGTCGATAATGAAACAGCAGCCACTAACAGAATCGTAACTGCCCCTGCATACACTGCGAGCTGGAAAAAGGCCACCCACGGGGCAAAGAGCGCCAAGTAAATTAATCCAAGCGCAATAGCGGATCCTGCTAAATAGAGAGCAGAATGTAAGAGATCTTTATCTTCCATTGCTAGAATGGCAAATACCACCACAAGAATGAGCAGCCCATATAAAGAATACATGGAAAATGGTGGACCTAACAGCATAAGCAAAGACAATACGATGGCTACGGCTATGATTGCCAGTAGCCCAACGACCACAGTTCGAGATAACGACATCGTTGGAATCTCCATCACGGTGACTGGAGTACTTAGACCCGCCTTTTTCTTGCTTCTGCTTAAAAGTGTAGCTACAAGTTTGACTTTTTTTCATCGCACTGAATAACTTGATATTTTTCGTGTAGTATTTTGAAAAGTTAAATACGGTGAAAGCGTCCCAACTCCAGATAGGAAGTATTCTTCAAGGAGGATTGCTAACCGTTTCGCTGCCCCCCATCATCTCGGTATTTGGGTATAAAGACTCAGGGAAAACGACAGTTGCTACACGGATTATTAAACATCTTAATAGTCTGAACCGTTGTGTTCTAAGTGCGAAACATGTTGGAGAACCCGCCTTCTCAATTGATAGCCCAGGAACAGACTCATATCGACATTTGGAAGCAGGTGCAACAGCAACATTTCTCCATAGTGAAACCTCAACCACACTACTTCTTAACGAACCAGTCAAAGATCTATGGGCACTGTTAGAATTGGGTGTAAAGGCAGTCCCTGTTGATGTCATCGTTGTTGAAGGCTTTCGCACTTGGACACAACACCACCAGCAAATTGCAAAAATCATCTGCATCCGAACAATAGAAGAAATCTCTGAGTTTCAAGCCGAAACAGCAAGCCCTATTCTTGGTCAATGCACGCTGAACCCAGAGATTCAATCGGTCATCAATATCCCTGATGAATTTCCCTTCCTCCTCGAAGCAATTGACAAATGGCTTCTTACAGCCCCCTCCATACCTATAGGTGAAAAAAATGACCAATGATGATAGGAAAACTACACTCGTTGTTTTTGATCGTGAAATAATAATAAACGAATACGTAGATAGCTTGCTCCAAAAGGTTGTGCTCGCTGTCGTCTCCGCACTTCGTGCGCCAAAAACCAAGGGTACAGAAAAGGTTCGGATTGAAATATCTGATTAACGCTTCATCAAAGACAAGAGTAGGTTCGCAAGGTGAATTGCACCTAAAGAAAAAATTCTAGTGGGAGCAAGCCTTTTATACAAAGCCAAACCCTTTGACTGCTAACGAGCCAAACCCCGTGGTGAACCCGGAGAATGCAATTTACT
>JAEOSA010000311.1 GCA_016840595.1 Candidatus Hermodarchaeota archaeon
TACGATGGCTTTGTCAATGGGCTTCAGGTCATTCGATTTCTCTCCTTCCTGCCATCCAAACTACGGGGTCTCTGGCTTCTGCCCCGGAAAGACTAACTCTTTCTGAACACGCCAGCCTTAGCTGGTCGCACTACTTAATCCGATTACACATAGAAAATTCTTGAAAATATTTGCTTTTTGGCAAAAAATTGGCATTTATTCGGACTCGATAAAGGCAAAATTAACATTTGTGGAGTCATTTTGGAGACAAGAAGTCACCTGGAAATCAGGGTGTTTTTCAGCTCCTGAAAGAGGTGACATTGAAAAGAATTCTGGTATTTTACGATGCATGAAAATAGGATTATTTGATTATACCATGTCACTCTTCAATAGCTTCCTTTTGATCACCTTCCAAGATGAGAGGCCGGTTAGTCTTTATTGGATCATATAGGTTATCTGCCGATATCCGGTCAATTCGGCATTAACCGGATTACTGAGTATTACATGAAGCTTCTTAAAATCCTGGATGGGAGGAATTTCGAACTCAATGTGTTTGACTGTCTCACCGGGAATGAATTGCAAAGAACCGCTGTCATGAAGTCCATCATCTGTATTAATAGTGTAGTCCACATATACAGAAACTGTTGTGAATGTGCTGAGACGAACAGGAATCTTGTTTGAAATATGTGAGAGATCAAACACATCTCCAAGTGTTGCCAAGCCGATTCCAACTGTAGTAGCAGGTGTAGATAGAAATGGCTGCAACAGGTCCCTATGAGCAGGATTACCCTCTGGATCCCAGATCCAATTGTTGGGATAATTGGTGTTAACTACACTTAGGTAATTGCTCTGGAAATCCATTTGATAAGAGTGCACTATCCAATTATCCCAAGCGCGGCCCCAGATATCCCTGTTGTTGAATATAAGAAACGAATTGGCCACTGTTAGAAAACCGTTGTAACTCCAATCGTAATTGTCGCCAAAGCGGGCGCCAACCATATTAGCTGTGCACAAGCAGTGAACTGCATTCACGTCCGGGGCATCGTAGCCACATTCAATACCTTGTCCACAGTTCAAGATGACTGTGTCATTAATGCAAATAATCTTTGGCCCTGACAAGGCCATACCTTCATGATAGCATGATTCGAACCAGCAGTTATTGACAGTTACGGAGCCTTCTGAACTGGCTCCTGCATCGACGCCATCGTCCAATGCCCAGCCGATGAGGCAATCAGTCAGAGAATGCATCCCATTTGTCAGATAAATGGCATCGTTGTCACCGTCGGTATAGGAAGCAGTAGTAGAAGGGAACTCGATAAGTGCGCAATCTTCAAGGATTACAGCACCACCATTATACTGGCCTATAGTTGTACATTTTTGAACAAGACAGCCTGTCATAGTCAAGTAGGAGTTCTCACCATGCCCGGCCTGACCATAATTTTCCACCAGATAACAATCAGTTAAGGTTACATGAGCACCGTTGGAAAGGTAAAACAGACACTGGTCTTTGCGGTGACTGTGGCCATTGCTTGGATTGTTGTTGAACCACTTAGAATCGGCACCGCTTCCTGTAAAAATGGTGCCTGTTAATTCCCCTCGAGATAAGTTTGACTTAAAAAGCAAACCTCCCCAGGGAACTCCCCTTTTTGGGGCAGTGAAGACGACAGGTCGCTCCATAGTACCGTTGACGACTACATTACCCTGCACAGCAATCTCGATATTAGGATCGATTATGATTACGCTTCCGGCGCCTATAGTCAGAGTTGCACCTGATACTATTGTCAGTAAATCACTACTGACATTCCTAATGTGAATTCGCGCATTTTCTCCCCAGTCGGTGGAAGTGGTAATGTCCTCGGAAACTGTTTGCCATGCTGTTGAGGCTTCAATTGTAATTTGCTTTGGAATCCAAAGAGACTGAATTTCTGCAACGTAAGAAATAATATCCGGTTCGGTAGCGGCTGGTAGAAACACAGATCCGACTCCACGCAGAATTTGTAATGGGTGATCTTGAAAACCGATAGCCGAAATGACACTATTAATACCGAGGCGATTGCCTAAATCATCCTCCACTCGAGCAACTACTGGGATTTCAAGTCCCATGGGATATTCCACTGGAGCGA
>JAEOSA010000312.1 GCA_016840595.1 Candidatus Hermodarchaeota archaeon
CGAATATCGACATTTCAATAATCCCAACACCCATAACATTGGAAGTACCTTGGGGCGTAATCATTCCTCTATCAGCATTCTGTGGAATCTGCCTTCCACTTGATCAATTACTTCAAACCAAATAATGGACATCCGATATGCTTTTACTCACAAATCCAAGCCTTACTGAAGTTTTTTCTCGACGTAGATATAGCGCGTTTTTGTAATGCATAATTACTAACTTTTATCTTTATCACCGAATAGATACATCCAATCCAATTATATACTTAAATATTTGAATAGATTAATACATCACACATCTCGAGGTTTATCGATGACTAGCGAAAGTGAGTCTGGTTCTAGTAACTCTGATGAGGAATCTGTTCAAATGGGGCTCTTTGAGAAGTACCTTACACTCTGGATATTATCATTTATGACCTTGGGGCTTCTATTGGGATGGCTTTTCCCCGCTTTTGCACTAACTCTTGCTGGACTTCAGTTTGCCGGGTTTTCCATTCCTATTGCTATTTGTCTCTTCTTCATGATGTTCCCAACCCTCATCAATATTGAATATGGCGAGATCAAAAACGCTATTAAATTCCCCAAGCCGCTTGTAATCACGCTCGTGGCTAATTGGATCATCAATCCCCTCCTCGGTTTCTTCTTGGCAAGCACAATACTCGCTGCAAATCCCGGGTATGCCATTGGCATTATCCTACTTGCAGTTTCGCCGTGCACAGCAATGGTCCTGTTTTGGAATAAATTCGCGAAAGGGAACATCAATTTAGGCTTGGTCATCACCTCGATCAACTCGCTCTTGATTCTGCTTCTCTATGCACCTCTTGCATCAGTTTTCATTGGGTTTTATGTCACGGTCCCCTTCATCACTCTCCTTTTCGGAACCATGGTTTTCCTTGTTCTTCCCCTCGTCACCGGTGTCATAGTGAAACGCCACGTCTACAACACCAGAGGTCAAAAATGGTTCGCCAGTAACTTCAAACCTGTTCTGGATAAAATTGCCATCGTTGCGCTCCTCCTCACTCTTGTTGTTCTCTTCTCATTTCAAGGTCAAGTTATTCTCACGCAACCTCTCGATGTTCTCTGGATCAGCAGTGTTCTTCTCCTCAACTATATAATCATGTTTACCTCTGTGTTTCTCGTCTGTTACAAACTCGATTTTTCCTACAAACAAACTGTTACCGCCACGATTATCGCAAGCAGCTCTCACTTTGAAATTGCGATTGCCACAGCAATTCTTCTTTTTGGACCCGGATCCGCTGCCGCGTTCGCAACAGTGATTGGTGTCCTCTGGGAAGTTCCCCTAATGGTCGCCTTCCTCAAACTCGCCCTCCGCCTTAGACCGAAACTCTGGTCTGAATCCACTAACACGACAATCAAATCATCTGCATCTGAATTAAACTAGAAAAACAGGTCACAATAGAACCAAAGTAAATCAAAAGCAGCCATCTTATTCAGTTAAGAGATCTTGAACCTGATTCGCCATTTGCTTAACGAGGTCAGGATTTGCCTGATAGTGATTAAATCGTCCTTTTCTCCGTCGCCGTAATAGCCCTGCTCGCGCCAGTATATTCAAATGATGTGAAATGGCAGGCTGACTCAACTCACTTACACCAACCAGCTTGCATACGCAAACTTCTTTAGTCCCAATCGCTACAAATAATTTCAACCGTTGTGGGTGAGAAAGGGCTTTCGTCAAAGTCACAATCGCATTTACCTGTTTTTCACCAGACTCAGATTCTAAATCTAACAACCGGCCAAGAAGTCGTTCTACATCCTCTCCTGATTTCTCTTCACATTTTTCCGACATTCTTTTTACCCCTATCTGATTCTAATTTAATCTGCAACTCATCCACATATTTAAATGCGTCTAAATTAATATCTAGAAGAGCATTACAGATATTTCAAGAAATGAATAGTGAATCATAAGTTTCGTATAACCAACGCCTTAATATTCACTAAAGATGAGTATGCCCTAAAAGTTCGTTTATTTTATTCGTTATTCTATTATGTTAAGTTGTGAGTGTAAAAGATTTAATACTCACAAAATTAAGCCTGAAACCCAATTAGTTTTAGCAAATGGTGAATATTTGTAGA
>JAEOSA010000087.1 GCA_016840595.1 Candidatus Hermodarchaeota archaeon
TATGTTCCACCCTGGGGATGGCTTCCGTTTGATTTAATTGCAGCCGGACCAGGGAGTGACCCGATTGATACATACTACAATTCACTGTATGCTACTGGAGGACCATTTGTGACCTTATGGCAAATTGTAGCCAGTGATTATATTGCCGAACGGCGAACAGAAAGAGCTGAACTCTTTGCGCATCAACTCCATCGAGTGGAAGAAGAAGTATGGCATAGCTTTGGCTCACTGCCAATTATTGACAATCAGTACTTAACTACAAATGTTGCCACTTTACTTGCGCTCACTACTACTCTAATATTATTAACTAGCCTTGTTGTAGTTGCGTATCGACGTCAACCGGAGGAGGACCCGGAACAGTGATCCCACCGGTAATGCCGAGTAAGATGTATTCAGAGTATGTATTCGATGGTCATGAGGCTGCCCCCCGATTTTGGGGACCAATCCCTCTCAATATGAAGGAAGCTGTGACCATCAGTCGCCCACTTATCAAAGGATATCACACCAATCAACAACCCCTCTTTTCCCAAGAGCGATTTAGCAAATTTTGTGATACATTACAAAATATTCACCGAGAATATCAAGGACTAACTCCGAAGGTGAAGAAGAACTTAGACCTCCTAGAAGAACAGACCGCAGTTGTGGAGGCGGGACACCAACCAGCTTTGTTTGGTGGCCCCGGCTTTATAATTAATAAACTCGCCACCATTACCCGACTCGCAACTTTGCAGAACACAGTTCCTATCATGTTTGTGGGTGATCACGACCATGAACAAAAGGAATTAACCGTAATTCATTTGCCTAGCCCAGGACCCCGAGGAATCACATTCTCGATGCCTGTCCCCCGTGAATACAAACAATCACCTATGCATGTGTTACCACTCCCCTCACAAACCTGGTTTAACCAAGCAATAACGAAAATTACCTCAACCTATCATGAACTAGTTGCAGGATTGCCCAAAGAACTAAAGAGTCAATACGAGAACCGAATCCAAACGCTTACCAACATCCTTGAATCAACATTCACCCAGGCAAGCACTATTTCGGAGTGGAGTTTGCTCCTCTGGATGCAAATCGTTAACCTGTCGCAGGACAGTGGAATCTTATTCCAAGTTTTTTCGAACTCGAGCATACGCCAACTCATGCTCCCAGCTTTTGAGTACCTATTGAAATCCCCAACCCGCTCTCGTCTCATCCAAGCCTTAAATCATAGCGGAAGTCAACTCAAAGAATTTGGCTATACCCCCGGTATTGGCGTTCGCGATGAAGATTATGTGCCTTTTCATCTTGAATGTCCGACAAAAGATTGTCACCGAACCCGTTTGGATCCTACTCTCATTCACTCATCGACGAACGGCAAAGTTGAGATAAGCGCCCGTTGTCCTAAATGTAGAACCGACCATTCAATCCAGGTAAAAGAAAAATCGCCAGACCTCAGCCCATGGTCTGACTTTCTTTCACCCCGAGTTGATACACGTGCGTTTCTCGTACAAAGCTATACTCCCGTGATTCTACACATAGGAGGTGCTGGTGAAACGGATTATCACGCCCAAGTGTCCCCAGCACTCGAAGCAATTCAAAGCACATCTCCAATCTTCTTTCGATACACTCGTCTTTATTACGGAAATCCTTGGACTCGACGCCAAGCACAGAAACTAACGAGTGAAAACCTGAGTTCACTTCAACTGAGTGAACTTCAGTTCCACACTTCTGCAATTGCTACCGGATATAACGAAGATAATCCCGGAGTCACTCGCGCTCTCTTTGCAGCAAGTGGAGAATATATTCTAGAAACAGCAGCACAACTCATCTCTGATGAATCACGACTTGAGAAGGAACGAATGGATACAATCATTCAACAACGTGAATCTACTGACCCAACATCCAAAGAAAAGCTGCAATCAAAGGTGGGTGTTCTAACACGTCGTCGCCAACTAGTCCAGACCTATCTTTCACAAATGTTTGGTCGCTATTCTCCTGAACGATTGGGTCAAGAATCAAGTTTTGCATGGATAGACAGTGCCATTTCCGTTGGTCCCAATGAGCTCTTCAATCGTCTTTCAGCTCATTATCAGCCGCTGACACCACCATCTGCCACATACTACCTCTTTGATGAACCTAATGAATAGTAGGACATTCTAAGCATATTTTTATTAGATCGGAACATGGAGTTCCGAATAACCATGAATTTGCTTGATATCATTAAGGGTCGACGGAGCATTCGCAAGTACCAATCCCGGGAAGTCGAACAAGAGAAGATTGATAAAATTCTCGAAGCTGCACGATGGGCACCTTCAGCGTCGAACCGTCAACCGTGGCATTTTATCGTAATTCGGGACCCTGAGACCCGCAAGAAGCTCGGGGCTATTCACTCACATGGCAGATTCATGAAAGAATCTCCTGTGGTAATTGCCGTGCTTGGAGACCCTGAAGCTCACGAAAAATATTTTCTGTGCGATCCTCATCAAGCAATCCAGAATATCATGCTTATGGCATATTACCTTGAGCTAGGAACTTGCTGGATGGGCGTTCGGGGAACTTCATTTGAACCAAAGATGAAGACACTCTTAGGTGTCCCAGAATCACTCCACCTTATCTGTACGATTTCACTCGGCTATCCCGATGAGGAACGAACGAAAATGCGCAAGACATTATCGGAGATTGTATCTTGGGAACGTTTTGGGCAAAGAAAATAAAATGCTAGTCTAGCTTTGAAGCACTTTATTGTAGATAACTTCGTATTGTGGTAGAACTTTGTCAATTGTATGACGTTCAATAATGGTTTGCCGGGCCTTGGTCCCAAGTCGGTTTGCTAGCGTCTGATCTGTGAGTATTGCATACAATTTGTCTGCCATTGCATCGATATCCCCAAAGGGCACCAGAAGCCCATTTTCCCCATCATCAATAATTTCTGGAATACCACCCACTGCTGTTGAAACAACCGGTAACCCAGCACTCATGGCTTCTAAGAGAGAGAGTGGAGCACCTTCGAGTTCGGAGCTTAAGGCAAAGGCGTAGCCGCAGCGAAGATATTGATAGATGTCCCGTTTAAATCCGGGACATTGGACCCGGTCATTCAATTCGAACTCGCGAATCAAGCGGTCGACTTCTGGTCGTGTTGGACCATCACCGAGTAGAAGTAGTTCGACATCATCCAGCTTATCAGCAATTTGTGCAAATGCAGTTACTAAGTCTTGAACGCGTTTAACGGGACGGAAATTGGACACGTGTATCACTTGGCGTTTTCCTTCATTTGTGGTGAATTCACATGCGTTTGGTTTGTATAATTCAGTGTCAGTGAAATTCGTGATTGGTTCAACCAAACATCGTATTCCCAAGGTTTGTTCGGCTGTTTGACAGATATGTTGGGTAACGCATGTGACTGCATTGGCACTCTCCACTGCATAGCGCGTAGCAAGTTGATAGGACGGGTCCGCGCCTAGCGTATGCACATCAGAGCCATGTAGTGTTACGACATAGGGAATGCCCGTCATCAGCTGAGCTATATTAGCAGATACAGCATGAGGGATAGCATAGTGAACATGTAACAGGTCCAATTCATATTTTCGTGTGATTTGAACCATTCGAGAGGCGAGAGCAACGGTGTATGGAGGATACCGAAAGAGGGGATATTCTAAAACATCAACGAGATTCACAGTGACATTCTCGTATTGGCCTTCCTGGAGCTCAAAAGGCACTTCGTAAGTGATAAAGTGCACTTCATGTCCTCGTTTGCCTAGTTCGACTCCCAACCTTGTGGCCAGAAGTCCAGAACCTCCGACTCCAGGGTAACATGTGATTCCAATTCGCATCGTCTGTCGAAAGGCATCCTGTCTTTCCTACCCTTATGTGTTGCTCTATACGTCTGTTAGCACTCCGTCTTAAGACGAGGAAACCTTTTGGAAGAGAACCCGTGTAATATTCTGTATGACCGATTCCTCGTCTCGTCACCTTCTAGTAGTTGCAGCCCATCCCGATGATGAGACATTTGGGTGCGGAGGCACTATTGCCCTTGAAAGGGCAAACGGAAACCCAGTGACAGTGTGTTGCCTTACAGGCACCGCAGCCCGACACCGAGAATTACAAGCTGCCTGCGACACGCTGGGTGCAGAGGTTATTGCACTGAAAGCCAAAGATATGACACTAACAATCTCAGAGGTCACCAACAGCCTCATTCCGATTATTCATGAGAAACGTCCAGAAGCCATCATTTCCCACAGTGCTGAGGATTACCATCCAGATCATCGCATCGTTCATGAAGCAGTTCTCCGAGCGGCCGAATGGGCGGGTCATTCTACGCAGTATAAGAGTAAAGCATGGCGCCCGAAGCGTCTTCTATTTATGGAAATCAACAACCTTCTCTCCATGCCTACGGTGCTAGTCGATATTTCTGATTATATAGAGTTGAAAACTGATGCGATTTATGCATATGCGAGTCAAATGAAAAAGACTGAGGAGTACTATCTCTTCTTCAATCTGCAAAAAGGGCGATTACGTGGTCTGCAAGCGGGATGTGAATACGCTGAAGCCTTCCAGGAGATCCTCATGCCCATACATGGTCCCTTCTATTCTCCTACACCCACTGTTAAGACAATATTCACGTAAAGATTGACTAAAACTAGCAATAATCATGGTGACGATTTTGGAATCTAGAAATCATGGTTGATTAGCGATTATAGTCTTTAAACAAAAAAGCGCCTGTCTAGAATTATTATTTGGATTATCCTCTACAGTTTGTAATCATTTAGAGGATTTGAAATATTTTGGTTATAGGATGATGAGTGAAAGGAATATTAGCCATCCTCCGATGATTACTTCAAATAGAATCGCTGAAAGACCACCAATTGTATTAAGGGTTTCAAAGACTTTAGATGTAGGTTTTACAAGTTTTATCCCATTGCCGAAGCCAACGAAAATGCTGGCCACAATTCCTATCCATCCAATGATTGGGTGTACAACTACAAAGGTAACAAGCATGATTGAAAAAGCGAGTGTACCAATGGACCAACAGAGCATTACAAATGCAAATCTATTGCTTTTTGTTTGGAGAATGGTTCGATACGAGTCAAACAACGAATTTTTTTCATCACCACTAGTACCTGAGTATTGTCTTGCTATATCGAGAAGTCCCCAGTAGTCTTTTTCGATATAGACTTGGATAGAGCCTTCTCCTATTCGAAAAATAACCAAAACAATTCCAAGTATTAAGTAATACGGACTAAAAACAATAAACAACAGTATCGCAAGTGTAATGACACAACCATGTTCTATAAGCGCTAATACGATACTTATTTGAAATTTCTTTGGATCTTTATTGATCTTTTGCAACACAGCGTCTGAGTCGTAATGCTTTGGCGTTGGTTCTAAAATATAACCAAATGCTGCCATTGCAAGTTGTAGTACAAAAATAAACAGAAAGAGAAAACCAGATAAGAGCATTGCGATAATCAAAGAGAATCCTCCGATTTATTCTTCTATTCCTCTTCAATCATTCACATTTTATATATTTCATTTATTGTTGACAATATTTGCCTTAAAGACAATAGACGATAACAACAAGCAATAGTAGTCAACTTTGAATTTAACCTGAACCCCTCAACCGAAGGGCTAGTCAAGAGGTGGCGGGATTGTAATCCGAGACGCCCGGATTTTTTTGACCCAGTCCTCAAAGGCTGATTCCGTTGGCTTTTCTTGATAGAGATTTGCCCGATTTGCTTCAAGGAGATTTTCAGATACACCTAACACCTCCGTTATTGTAAGAATCTGATGCCCCCGATTACTCGCGGACCTTTGAATAGGATTCAACCAATTTGACCAGTTTTGATCCCGTAACAAATGATGGTCAACAATAATCATAGGAATCTGATCAGCAAGCCTCACTAGAATTTCAGCCGCGTTTTCTAACACTTCAGGCTTGACTTTTTCCGGGGAAAGATATGTGGGAGGACCAGCTAGAACCAGTACATCGGGGTTTTGTCCTGCAATCCATTCGGCGGTGGATTTCACCATAGGACCTTGGACATCTGAAGCGTGAACCATCGTAAAATCTCCACATCGGATAGCGGTCATAATTACCCATCCGAGTTTCGTTCCCGCTTCACCATGAGGAACAGCAGGCGAAAACCGAATCAAAGTTTGTCCAATCTTTAAGGCCCGACCATCAGCGTACACAACTTCTTCAGCGACCTTTCTGGCACTCCTAACGAAGTTATATCCCCGTCGTTGTTGAGAATAATTGATGTGCAGACGAATATCCTTACAATAAATTCGATGGTCCTGATACAGGCTAGAAGCATCCTCACGTGAGGACCAGAAGTAGGCGTAATTCTGGAAGAACGGCATGAAATGATCATGATGAAAATGCGAAATCACAATCAAATCCGTTGATTGGGCTACTGAATCAATTTTCTTCCGAATAGAGCTCAGTAACCGATATTCCTCAGGATGAGGGTGATAACTATCTCGAAACCCAAGAGCTGCACTAGGATCAATGAGAATGGATGTATCACCGGTTTGAACATGAACCGCTAGACTTCGAACCCCAAGGCTCTCTGCGGCTAATGGCGTAATCACCATATCCTTACTAAGTTGGATACTTCCAGAGGTAACTGATGGTGATTCACCCATTGTATCTGACTCCAAATACGGAAGATTATGATAATCACCCTACTAATTCAATCACTTGCGCATATATGCTCCCCATTCTTTACTCGAGAAGAAAATGAAAAATAGTAAAGGAGTTCGGAATTTGATCTTTGTCCGAACCCTTGAGTTTTAGTCAATACGTTTTACTAATTCGTCAGGGTTTGGTAGCTTCTTAACCTGTTCAGGTTCTTTTCGGAAGCGGACACCCGATTCGGCTTCGATGCTTTCTGTGTAAAGGACTTCGCCTTCTACGGTCACATCTCGCTCAATGTAGATTTCACGACCATAGAGGTTTTTCACCCGAGCTCGTTCCTCAACACGAATGGTATCACCATAAAAGGACGCACCACGCACCCTTTCCGAAATCGTGATGTCAGGACTTTCAACAAAGCCTTCCACTTCACCTCGGCGTCCGATTCGAAATTCCTTTACTGCTTTGATGCGAGTACCCTTGATCGATCCACCAATATCAATGATAGGAGATTCGACAAGATTCCCTGCTCTGAGTGAGCCACCCACCTCGATTTCCCCTGCCACGATGAGATCCGTATTCACAACAACAGATCCTCCCACATCTAATTTCTCAGCTAGAACTAGTGATGCCTCAGCTTTTACGGACCCACCGACATCAACATTTTTACCTGTGGCTTTCCCCGCGAGCTTTGCTGCACCGCCACAATCCAGCTTTTCAAAAGTTAGATCACCTTCGCTCTTGAAAGAGCCTCCAACATCGATATTTAGCACTTTGGAGCCAGGACCAACCACCACAGCGCCACCGACATCGATGTCTCCAATCTCGACAGCCCCTTCAGCTTTGAAGGCACCGCCTACGTTTACTTTCCCAATGGTGCCTGTATTGCATTTTACTGCGCCACCAACATTGATGGTCTTTGAATCGACTTTCCCTCCGATTTTCACTGCGCCACCAACGTTGATGTCCTCAACGGTAGCATCGCCTTGGACTGATAGTGCACCTCCAATCGATACTTTTGAGGCCTGCAAATTCATACCTACAGAAAGAGCTGCGCCCACATCAAATCTATTCGCGGTCGCTGACCCCTCGATTTCAAGCTTCCCATTTTTGACACGAACCGACCGGGTGACGACTAGATCCCCGTGGATTTCTGTGGTGTTGCGACCATCAATTTCAAGATACTCAGCTTTCAGAGATCCCTCGATTACGGTATCCCCCCGAATGAACAGTTCACCATCGATGACGATTTCCTTCCCTTTTTCTGGGACGATCGTTCGACAGTTCTCAACTTTCACATCACCTTTGATGTGACCCAATTTGAGTTCATGTTCATTTTTGAACTGTAGTTTTTCACCCATTTTACATGTC
>JAEOSA010000313.1 GCA_016840595.1 Candidatus Hermodarchaeota archaeon
TTTATTCCAGGTCTCCCTCCCATTGGCACTTTCGGAGCTGTTATTCAACAAAAGTCTCTTCCCCCAAACAGGGATGCTTTGTTTGACATCGGCTTCGCGGGGCCAATAACGGGCTTCATAGTGTCAATAATCGTCACGTTCATTGGAGTTCAGTTGTCCGTTGTGACTAGTGAGTTGCCTGAAGGCGCTGGTTTAATTCCGGTGCCCCTATTGTTCCAGCTCATCACCCGATTGTTTCCACCAAGTGGAACAGGTGATTGGATACTGCTCCACCCTGTCGCTTTTGCCGGTTGGGTTGGCATGATCATTACAATGCTTAATTTGGTTCCTGTGGGCATGTTTGACGGCGGTCACGTTGCTCGAAGTTTGGTTGGGAAAAAAGCACACCGAATTCTGTCATATCTCGGAATTATTCTGTTGGTTATTATCTGGTATCCAATGGCTTTCATAGCCCTCTTTTTCTCTTTCCAACAGCACCCAGGTCCATTGGATGATGTCTCAGAGCCTACAACCCTCAGGAAGTTAGCTGCCCTCGGATTGATCGCCGTTTTTGTCCTCTGCGTGGTTCCTATATCCTCGCTTTTATGATAGCGGGGCCTCTAAAACATCTTGTCGCCGAAAAGTTCGCAGCAACAGAACATTCCTTCCTACTCTGGATAAAGGTTCTTCGTTCACAAAATTTAAAAGAATGTTGTCGGTCAATTACTGAACCTAAGGGGCGTCAAAAGTCTGGACTACGAAGCTGCAGAGAATTTCGACAGAAAACTAGATGATTGCAACAATCTGGCGGATGTCTTTGAACTTGTGAAGCAGTCCGTCAAGAGATCTTTGAGTAGACACAGGGCTGGCCTCATGCTCGGTTTGGCCGATCTAGGAATGAGAAGCGGCTATTTCGTAGGCGCCTTTCATCTACTGGGTTCGAACATTATAGTTATGAACAAGACCCCCCTCAAGGTGGCCTTAAGGAACACAGACAAAAGAACCTACAACGCCTACTGCTTCCATCTTCTCCTCCACGAGTATCTTCACTCCCTCGGATACGTTGACGAAGGGGAAGTGAAGGAACTAATCCAAGAAGTGTGCATGCTGGCTTTGGGGAAGGCGCACCCAGCCACCGTAATGGCTGAAAGGGGCATAGACACATACTTCCCAAAAGTAACATACTTCACAGAGGAGTTTCCGCTTCCCGAAAGCTTTCAAGTTGAACTCGTGAAAGACTTCGACAGGTCCAACGTAGGATACATTCAATAACCCAATAGTTGACAATTATTATCTCGTCTACTTCGATGGAGAGGAAGCGGGTTTATTTGAGCAAAGTTCAGGTCACAGCGCACAGAAGAGCTTCCGCCTACGAGCCTGAGAACACTTTTAGGTGGATCGAACTACGTGCACAGGAATAAACTGGATAAGTTTTTTTAGCTGTGAGTTTTTACGAATTCTTCAAGTGCTTTAAAGTATTGCTTCTCTCCCAAGATCATCAAATCGTTATGCTCAGCGTTAGGAATTGTTAGAAAGCGTTTATCCTTTGCCGCAGAATTGTCGTATAGTTCTCTTCCTTCCTCTAGGGGCACAAGTGTATCGTGCTCGGCGTGGATAATCAACGTTGGCTTGGAGATTGATCGTAATTTTACTTTGTTTAGGAATTTGCTGTCGTCGCTCCAAATAGGATGATTGGATGGAATTAAAGAATCAAAGAAGTATCTGAAGTTGTTAGCTGAGCCGCTTTCGATTATTAGTCCTTGAACATCATTCTGATAGTGATAAACCACTTCGATAGTCGGAATGCTTCCAAGCGAACGACCCATGACAAAAAGACTTTTCTTAAAACCATATTCTTCGACTATTTTGCTGAATTCCTTAAAGATTTGATGAGAGTCTTTGATCATGTTGGATATGGTTGGTCTGCCGTCGCTAAATCCGTATCCTCGGTAGTCTGCTACAAACAGGTTGATTCCAATTCTATTGTAGAACGGTGCAGACCAATCATAATCGTCTACGATCTCACCGTTGCCATGAAAGTAGAGTAAGGAAGGATAATCTAACCCTTTCGTGTAAAACCGGCATCCAATTTTGATTCCTTTCTCAACCT
>JAEOSA010000314.1 GCA_016840595.1 Candidatus Hermodarchaeota archaeon
CACAATAATGAAAATGACACCGCCATGTTCACGTTTACGGTGAACCCATCCGGTAAGTGTGACTGATTGATCTTTCATTGAGGGACCCAGTTCTGATACGTAATGGGTCTTTCCAAACGTTTTGAGCACTTTATCTTTCAAGGTTAAGTCACCTATTACAAGGAGGGAATAAAAGCAGAGCTGATTTAACATTGTCGGCGAGAAGTTCTGCTCCTTCAATTGAAGCTGAATTGCGGGGTATATAGACTCTTTTGTAAGAGCGTTAAGTATGCCCGACTGGAGCGCTATTACACCAGTCATCAGGTGGCAGGGCTGCATCTCCGTACATGATGCCCCCTCCGGCATGGGCAAGAAATTCCCCTGCATAATGGGCAGGTGTGGGGCGGAGCAGCGTGAGAACCTGGCAAGTTTTGGGCTAAACGCGCCTCGGCGACGAGTGTAACAGTAAGGAAAAGTCCAAAGCCCCTTCCTTAATGAAGGGAAAAATTTCACAATGTAATCCTATGCGGACTTATTGACGCGTTGTTGCACATACTCCAGCATTTCTTTCGCAATATACTCAAAAGCAGGAGTGACATTCACATCATCCTTTGAACTAGTCTCAAAATACGCCTTCAAATTATGCGTCTTCGCGAAATTAACAACTTCCTTTTGCTCAATCGCCCGCTGCAAATCCGCCTTCATCCCAATCAACACGACGGGAATCTCTTCGGTGTTATCCCGAATAAGCTCAAGCCACTGATCAAGCTTCAAAAATGTACTAAACCGATTCAAATCAAAGGCAAGCATCGCCCCACGTGCCCCAAGGCAAAACTTCGGCAACAAAAACCGAAACCGCTTCTCCCCACCAAAATCCCAAATCTGCAACTTAACACTCGTCTGCTCCCCACCATTATTCACAATTAATCGCTTTGCTGCAAAAGCAGCCCCCACGGTAAGGATACTATCATGGTATATTCCCTCAACATACCGTCGGACCATTGTGGTTTTGCCCACGCCACCTTCGCCTGCGATGACGAGCTTGAGCATAATGCCTTCGTCTTCCACGGTTGCGCGCTTCCCGCTGAAGTTGCTCTGTTCTATTCTTGGGTTTACGGTCGGACTCTAAAAAACTGTTCGGTGAGGAAGGTGACACAATCAAAATCTCGAGGTTGATTCATAAGCTTTTTTTGACATATTAGAGCCCTCTAGGTGAGGATTTTACCAGGTTTGTGATGAATTTTGCGGGTTGCTGTGATTCCCAATCGATGTTCTGGATGCCGCGTTTGTGAATTGACATGTAGTGAACAACATGAAGGACGATTTCAGCCAAGTAAGGCACGCATTCACGTTTTGTCTTTTGATGAGACGGTTCAGGATGTGCCCGTGGTTTGTCAGCAGTGTGCTGATGCCCCATGTCTTGAAGCATGTCCAGAAGAAGCCATTTCCCGTGATGCAGAGACCGATGCTGTCGTGGTTGACCAAGACTTGTGTATCCAGTGTGGCTCGTGTGTGAGTGCCTGTGTCATAGGATTGGATGCGGTGGCTTCCGAGCAGAAGTTGGCGATTCGTCTGGATGAGGATACGCAGTTTCCCTTGAAATGTGACCTTTGTGGTGGGGATCCACAATGTGTCAAGTTCTGCCCTACGGAAGCGTTAGTGTATACTGATAAGCCGGTTGAAGGCGAATTCGGTGTAGGGGATATGATGGAGGCTTTGGAATTCTTTCTTCAGCAAAAGGAGCTGCCACTAGATCGGCAGGGAGGTAAGTAGGATGTACAAAGGCTATGCGGGTAAGATTCTTCGCATCGATTTGACTAGTCAGAAAGTTACCACCGAGTCTACCTCTCAGGACCTCGCACGCCAGTTCATTGGAGGAACGGGTTATGCTGGGCACCTCCTTTACCACGAGATCCCAAAGGGCGTTGATCCGTTGGGACCTGAGAATAAGTTGTATTTCTGTACGGGTCCAGCTACTGGCACGGTGTGGCCGACTGCGGGTCGCATGGCTGTGGTGAGTAAATCGCCGCTTACGGGTATTTGGGCGGAAAGTCATGTCGGGGGCCATCTTGGACCTGAAATCAAATATGCGGGGTATGATTTCATCATT
>JAEOSA010000088.1 GCA_016840595.1 Candidatus Hermodarchaeota archaeon
AGGAGTTCCAAACATAATTTTCAGTGGATGACTCTAGCTTGTCCGATAATGCTTTCCATCCCATCACAATCGGTTTCTTACTATTCTTAATAACCTTGACCTTAGTGCCTTACAAACATTACATCGATTTTACACTGTTTGAACCTAAACTCCAACAAGCCCATGAATCATCTCAACTGAGTGAGTGGTCACCTATTCAGTATCGCGCCGTTAACTTACGTCCTGAGCAGATTTGGAACCGAACCTATAGCCAGTCTTCATTTGATCTTGGTCGCGCAATTGTGGAATGTCAGACTGGTGGTTACGCTATCACTGGTACTACTCAACAGGGTTTGGATGCATCAGATTTGCTATTCAACTTATTTGTGCTTCGTTTAGATGAGACAGGAAATCTCCTTTGGCGTTCGAGTTTCGGTGGTGAAAGCTTTGATGAAGGGTATGATATTGTCGAGTGCCCTGATGGTGGTTTTGCAATTCTGGGATACACGGTAGCGCCAGAATCAATGGATATGTTTCTAGTCAGGACGGATTATCGGGGGAACCTGCTTTGGAATCAGACCTTTGATAGTGGCTATGATGATGTAGGTTATACAATTATTCGCTGTCGAGTCGGTGGATTTGCAATTATTGGTAGAATTGAGTATACACAAGCTTGGTTACTTCGTCTGGACGATGATGGAAATCCTTTATGGAATCAGACCTATGAGACCTCACCCCCGTATAATGATGATACGCTAGTTGAATGCTGGGATGGAGGTTTTGCATTTCTAGGCAGTACTGATCCCGTAAACCTTGCAGATACAGCGTTACTCCGAACTGATGTAAATGGGAATTTATTATGGAACGAGACCTATGGTGACGCAGGGTCTTATTTCTGTCGTGGACTCGTAGAATGTCGGGACAGAGGATTTGCACTGGCAGGCGGAATTCGAAGCCTCGGAAATGTTGATAATGACATTTGGTTGGTGCGTACTGACCTCTATGGGACAATGATTTGGAACACAAGCTTTGGTGGTGCTTATGACGAGTCTGCTCAATCTATCACCGAGACATGGTCAGGTCAGTTTGCTCTAACAGGTAGTGCAATTTTACGGTCAGGCTTCAATGATATTTCATTCATCATGGCAAGTTCATCAGGTGAGGTTCTCTTGAATTGGACCTTTGGTGGAAGTCAACATGATAGAGGATACTCGCTAATAGAATGCCGAGACCGGGGATTTGCCATCACGGGAGCCACCTATTCTACTGAATCGGGTTGGGATGTTTTGTTAGTCCGAATTCCTGGTGATGTAAATCAAAACATGCTTCAAAGGATTGCTTGGATTGCCATGACGATTGTACTTCCACTCCTCGTAAGTATCATAACGGTCTGGTTAGGGTTTCGACTACTCAAATCGAAACAAGATCCAAAAAAAATGAAAAATCGCACTGAAGCGAAGTAAGTTACCCAATCGGGACATTTAAGGGAATAAACTGAGACAGTGACCAAAAACGCATTGGAAGTACTCCCTGCCATGTTTAAAAGAAAACAAACCTCATTGGTTTCAGCGATCGGTGGTCTCCTTCAACTTCTGGGCGGAATAATGGTAATTATCGCCCAAATTTCGATTTACTTTTTTGTCTTAGACTTTCTGACATTAATTCTCACCATACCACCAGAATTTCAACCATTATACCGAACGCTTGCGGATATGATACTCATCGCCATTGTGGCAGTGATATTCAGTGCAATTCTAATGATTTTTGCAGGAATCATTTCATACTGGGATAATCCCGTCCTCGGAGGATATCTTACTATCTTCTTTTCAGTTCCCATAATTATCGTGGGTGCCTGGTTGGTATATGCGGTGCATTTCTTTCCCGGAATTTTTCATTTCCTCGGTGCCATTCTCGGTATCATCGGCGGACTCATATGTGTCATACCAACCTATCTGAAACGCCGTGAACTCCGCGAACAAAGCAAGTCAAGAAGGAAGAAAAAATCCTAGACTTCATCCCCGATTTTGAACGGATTAGAGTGTTTTTGTATAACTTTGATACACAGTACGAGAACGAACTCGCTTAGTGGTGACTAGCATTGGATCTCCCAGCAATCAATAAACAAATCGCTCACCTCTCTGACGTATTTACAAATATCCTCCTTGAACGGGGACTACTAGAATCTCAACTGTTCCCCGTTAACGCCTACATCTCCCTAGCCTGTTACAATACATACGAAACCCAATATGACATCATGAAACAAGTCTGGGACCGCATCTCACCAGAGGAATTGGCTGTAAAAAGTAAAACCCTCCTTTCAGAAATCCATGCCCTATCGATTACCTACCAGTGGCTCTACTACGGTCTCGGTCGAATGGGAGTGATCTTCAACCAGTGCAACAGTGACCCAGAAAAGGAATCGAAAGATAAGCAGAATCAGTGGCGATTTATTCTGGAAAATTGGTACCGATTAGGAACTCATTACTTCACTTCTCAAAAACCCACAGTAGAATCAGCAGGTTATGTCAACCTTGCCTTTGAAGAAGACGTCCTATCGTGGTTACAGGATCGCCTTGAACCCGTCGAACTACAACAAGTCAACAAGCTCCGCAAGGCTATCGGAGCAGTTGACCTCTACGCTTTTATGGATGAATGTGAAGCAAGGGCGAAAATCATCGAACATGGCCCCTACTCTATCTCAGACAAAGAAATCTTAGTTATCACTGAATACACTCATTTGTACGATGGACACGGAGACCTGTGGCTACCTTGGTCCGAAACTGAGACAAAACTCCCCACATCAACTTTAGGCATCGCCATGACACTCAAAGATATGAAAGCCAAAGCCATCGATGTGGGAACC
This sequence comes from Candidatus Hermodarchaeota archaeon, assembly GCA_016840595.1. The sequence continues at coordinate 2,843 of JAEOSA010000088.1, forward strand.
ATTAGCCTTGATCCAGCAGAATACGGAGACCATGTAACAAGTATGATGGCTTATGCGAAAAAGGGTACAAAACTCGCTACCGTTGGGCTAGATGAGCTTCCAGCCTATGGTGAAACGGCAGATGCTGCGCAACAAGAATTATTCCTGCGCTTCGCTGAATGGGATAAACAACAGCGTCTCATTGCTGGAGCCAAAGCCTATATGCGAGGGTTTGCTCGGTTCACCAACCAAGTCGGTATCACTAACCAAATCACTTGGGATCTCACTCCACATTCTATGGAAGAATATGTCCCCTATTTCATGGAACATGATGGAGACAACGCATTCGCCCGAATGTTCCGTCCACCCGATGAACGAGCAAAGGACCCAACGTTTTACCATTTACCGGAACATTGAAGGAAAGGTGGATGAAAACGTCATCACGCTACGAATATTGTGTCATCATGGAGTAAAGTGAAAATGGAAGGCTTTACCGACCAAGATGATTATTTGCATAAACCCACCAAACATAAAGATTGGCGGGAAAGCTTCTACTTCAACTGGGTAGACCTCCAAGCCCAAGTGAGCGGATTTTCCACAATCGGTATCGTCCCAAATGACCCCAAACGCGAATTTGTTTTTGCCTTGTTCGTTGAAAATACTCCAGAGTTTTACCTCACCGAACCAGAAGGCCCAATTCCTAAAGATTTCTACCAAGCTCTGAATGATGGACACCTCAGCTATGAACTCGTCAAACCCTTCACAGATTGGCGCATCCATTATCAGAGCCCACGTCTATCCGCCGAAATCCAATGGCGTAGTCGATTTCCTGCCTACGATTTTGGCAAAGGAAGTGGAACCAGTTGGGGACGACACCTCGAACAATCAGGAACCATCACAGGACACGTCGAATACCCAGATGGTCGAACCCATCACTTCCAAGGATATGGACAACGAGACAAAAGCTGGGGGCGCCGAAACTGGCACATCGATGAATGGTTTGCCATCCAAGCCCAATTTGATAATCTCATGATTGGACTGCGATATGATACCGTCAAAGGCAAGGGTCATCTCTCGGGATGCGTCAGCTCAGCAACAGAAACGACCCCAATTGTCGATATTGAACTTAAGACCGAATTTGAAGAAGGAACCATTCGAAAACCAATCAAGGCCCGAATTCAGCTCAAGGATAAGAAAGGTCGAACCTTCACCATTCACTCTCAGCTCATCCATCCAATTGCTTTTGCCCGATATGCCCGATCATTTAAGGGCGGAGAAACGGAACTCTTCGAAGAAATGGTTACTCACGAATGCGAAGAGCTAGAACAAACCGGTACAGGTTTAGCTGAATGGCTCTTCACGCACAAAACAAAGTGAGATAGAACATGAGCCTTGACGAATATCGGAAAAAACGGGACTTTAATAAAACCACGGAACCCGAACCCACGATTCAACCTGGAAGCAACCAGATCTATGTCATCCAGCGACATGAAGCCCGAAACCTACACTGGGATTTCCGATTAGAACGTGACGGTGTCCTCGTGAGCTGGGCAGTTCCGAAAGAACCTCCAACGGAGAAAGGTGTACGCCGATTAGCGATTCAAACGGAGGACCACCCCATGGAATATGCCTCATTTTCTGGTGTAATTCCTGAGGGAGAATACGGAGCAGGGACCGTTGAACTCTGGGACCAGGGAACCTATGGAACGGTCAAATGGGAAGAGAAGGAAATCATTGTTGTTATCAACGGTGAACGATTACACGGACAGTACTGCTTAATCCGATTTCAGAAAGTCAAGGATGGATGGCTCTTCTTTCGATGCGGTGAATAAAAGAAAAGCTAGCTGAGATGCCTTTTCTGCTCAGTCTCAGCGACAAAAAAATGCTAGATATAAAACGATATAACAGACAGACTGGAATTACTTCGGTTTCCCCTGGGAAACCAGATGGAGGGTTTCTAGAAATGGCAATTCAAAAACGAATGCCATTAGTGGTAACACTAGTTCTACTCGGGCTGTGCATTTCATTAACATATTGGGCACCTACAACTCCAGTTCAGGCAACTTGGACCCATCCCAGCGGCTTTGACCCCCACGGTGGCTATGTGGATCGATGGATGTGGGTGACAGGTGGAGGCTATTCCCCAATATCGGATTTAGTAATTGGTGCAATTGACGGTATTGAGTCTCATATCGCAGCGGAATATATAACAGAACTTGAAGCGGATCCAAATATTGAGGTGAACTTTGAACTAGGACTTTCATTTCGAAATTTAGTGTTAAACTGTCAAAAATTCCCCACAAATATTACAGGATATCACCGAGCTTTAGCCTTCGCCCTCAATAAATACCTGGTCTGCGAGGAGGCAGAAGGTGGGCTCACCGAACCCATGGATGGAGCCATCCCCATTTCCGTACCCCGATGGACTTACGAACGCCAAATCACTGAACACTTCTATCACAAAGACATTCTAAGTGCAAACGCTTCACTAGAGGCCGCGGGATTTCGGGACCTAGATGGAGATGGCTGGAGAGAATACGACAGCAATAACAACAGTATATGGGACGTAGGTATTGACATCGACGATGGGGGAGCCAGCTATAACCCCCCTTCACCGGGGTGCCATATCCAACTCTTGATTGGAACCAATAATCAACCAGCCTTTGCAGCAGTTAGTATTATGCAAGCTGGCATGACTGAATGTGGTCTTCGTGGATCAATAAAACCGTATGATCAGAATGTCATGATGGAAAGTTATGTTATGGTTGGCCTCTATAATTTAGCCTGCTTTTCCTGGCTGTACCCCACTTCTGGAGATCCCACACATCTTTATATCCAGTTTCATAGCGAAGGAGCATATAATCTAAACTCCTTTCTATACAACGATTCGGATTATGACAGCCAGGTAGAAGCGATGATGGCGGCTCCTACTTATGAGGAAGCTAAGCAATGGGCTTGGAACTGCTCAAAAATCCTCCTAGAGGACATGCCCATGCTCACCTGCTATACTAATCCTGTGATTCATGCCTACCGCACGAATCGATGGACAGGCTATGTAAAAATGCCCGGATTGGGTGTCATAGGGGAAAATCCCTAGACACCTACTTCGGTACACCTCCTCGAAACAGCCGGTGGTCCCTTTGGGTGCTATCCAACGACATATACTTGTTACCTAAGCGGAGACATGGCTAGGACAAATGTTATCACAACAGATAATGCAGTGGATCAGATCGTCTTTAAAATGATTTATGATTCCCTGTGGGAACTCGACCCAATCACCTGGGATCCTTCGCCTTTAATTGCAAAGAACTGGACTATTGACGAAACTTCAGCAGCTGGTGATATTCAAGAAGGGCAGAAATTCACCTTTCACTTATTTGATAATATTACTTGGCATGATGGTACACCCCTCACCTCCGCGGATGTCGATTACAGTTTGGGAACCATCTGGCCAAATTCATTGTATGATAGTCGTAAGGTTAAAAACATCTATCAAATCGATACACCAGACGACTTTACTGTAATCATTTACAGTAATGCATCAGGCATATTCGAGTTCACTGAAGCTACATCGCATTTTATCTTGCCGAAACACATCTGGGAACCACACTGGGATCCGGTATTAAACTTCTCGGCATGGGTTCCTGAAACGGCATCGGATTTTACAGGATCAGGACCCTATAAATGGGACATACGCATCCCAGGTGAATATATCGTGCTGGATCGTAACCCCGATTGGGTCTTTTCTATTGGACATCCTGTACGCCCACCATGCCCATCGGTTCCCCTACCACCGGGCTTGGTGGTTTTTGGTGTCGTGCTAATCGTAATCATTGTCATTGCCAGCGTCTACTATTTCCGTAAAAGAAGAAAGTAGGAGTATCTTTGTTGGGTGATTTCATTATCATTATATTTCTAATTTTGTCGAATGAATCTTGTAGTAGAGTCAATCTTTTAGGGTTGGAGTGGGGAATATATCTGGTTAGTTGAAGTCACGTTCTTATTGGAGAGAATTCTTCAGGTGAAGCTGGTCACCTACGCGACAGATGCTGGTCCCCGAGTTGGTTGTATTGATGATGAAGAGGTAGTGCCAACTCCAGGAATTCCAGATATCATCTCATTATTCAACGATACCTCTTTGGAAAATTCTATCGAGGCTGCCTTGAAAGGTCGGATTGATTCCCAACCCATTAATGAGGTGCACTTGTTAGCCCCGATTCCTCGTCCACCGAAGATTATCGCGATTGGTCTCAACTATCGGGATCATGCGGAAGAAACGGGACAACAGTTACCTGAATCGCCCATCTTGTTTTCCAAGCCGCCCACAGCTACCATTGGGCATGAGGCGAATATCATCATTCCGGATGGGGCTTCACAAATTGATTATGAAGTTGAATTAGGCGTGGTGATTGGTAAAGGTGGACGCAATATCCCAGTTGACTCAGCCTTAGATTATGTGGGAGGATATACGGTCTTTAACGATGTGTCAGCTCGAGATTATCAATTTCGCGATGGACAATGGTTCCGAGGCAAAAGCTTTGACACCTTTGCACCTATAGGACCTTGTTTAACGCTTCCAGACCAAATTCAAGATCCACAAGACTTACGGATGGAACTCCGTCTCAATGGGAAAACTCGTCAAAATAGTTCAACGGCTAACATGGTGTTTTCGGTCGCAGAACTGATTACGGATATTTCTCAAGTCATGACATTGGAACCAGGAGACGTCATTGCGACGGGGACACCCTCTGGCGTGGGATTCAAGGTGAAACCGAAGCCGGTGTTCCTCCAGCCGGGTGATGTTGTCGAAGCTGAGATTGACGGCATTGGGATTCTCAGAAACCCGGTGAAAAAAGAAGGGGAACTCAGCTAACAATTCTTAGATCCTCGTTTCTATTACAACCAAGGAAAGATTAGTTCTAGCATTGCGAGGTAGAAGTTCCCTCCCAATGGTCGGATGAAGAAGGGATAGAAATGGAAATAGGGTCTAAGAATCCATGCCAGCTGAGTGCCAACGAAAATTAGAACGAGTACGCCAATGAGAATGGGAAGCGATGATGCGCGGAATCCTTTATCGGCATCATACATGATTCGGGTGCCACATGAGGGGCAAAAGG
>JAEOSA010000089.1 GCA_016840595.1 Candidatus Hermodarchaeota archaeon
ACATTGATTTCACTACGGACTCCAAATTTTCCTTTAAGGTATATTCCTGGTTCTACTGAAACTAGGGTATTGGGGAGTAGAAGCCGTGTTTCGGGCATCTCGTAGCTATCCAAGTTTGCTCCTTTTCCATGAGACAATGAGTCAATGCTATGTCCGGTTCGGTGCAGGATTGCGTCTTTGTATCCTGCCATAATCATTACTTCTCGGGCTTGTTCATCGGGAATTCTTGCTTCGATATGCGGTTTCACCGCAGCGGTAGCCCGTTGCTGGGCCTCTTTAACGACATCCCAGACTGTCACAATTTCTGAAGGAATCTTGGAACCTGTAAACGCCATCCAAGTAATATCAGCGTAGATTTCCCATTTTGCCCAAAGATCAATCATAACCAGTTGATTCTTTCGTATCATTACATTGCCTGGTGTGTAATGGGGATTGGCAGCATTTGCTTGCACGGCAACCATCGGGGCTTCAACTGAGGTAAGTTTCTCCTCTGCTAAGCGATTTCGGATAAATACAGCGACATCCTCTTCAGTTGCAGCTCCGACTCTATCAGCAAGAAAGGAAAAAGCTTCTTCCATGATTTTGGTTAAGATGAGTGCAGCTTTTTTGTGATTGGCTAGTTGTTCGGGTGAGAGAACAGAGTGCACGATTTGCATTAGATTTTCTCCCATCACCCATCGGACCTTGGGAGCAATTGCACATAGGTGCATGAATCGTCCAGCTGGCAAAACATCTGTTTGTGGGTTTTCACCTAAATTTACTGCAATGCGTTCAAAGGATTTGGTATGATCTCGAATCGCAAGTAAAAAGTCAGCTTGGGTTCGTGCATCGAATGTGCTGATAGTTGGATCAATATCTATTAGTTCAGGAGAATCGACAGGTGATTTGATGAGGATGATTGGATTATCCTTCGCGATGAGTAGAGCATATTGACGTGAGCGGGGTGCAAGATGACCAAGGAGGGCTTCTCCGGTTGGATCGATTCCCCGAAAATCATAGATTAGCCATGCATCAATGTTTGAATCTTGCATAAATTTTCGAATTGCCGTTAATTTGTCATTCATTCTAAGTAATGGAATTGTCATTGGACTAACACTAATAGGCGTTCTTGTCTTCAAGCCCAAAAAGCTTTAGGCAGAGTAGTACGGAGCTACACGAACTTCGATTACTAATCGTATGAAATGTGGGCGATATGGCTGAAAAATCCGCTCCCGACAAAGATGAGTTTGGAACCATCCTTGAACAGTTGCGGAAGGTTCAGGCAGCGATGCGTGTATGTGTACGTGCAATTCAAGATTCACGCAATCAAGCCTGGGAATGGCGTGATCGACGAGATGAATTACGAGCTGAGGCCCCTCAAATTCATGATGAGATTTCAGAGCAGCGGGATGCTCGTGATGAACTGAATGCTGAGGTTCAACATCAAAAGGAGCTGCGAGATAACGAAACTGATCGTGCACGTGAATTGCAGGAGCAGTTGAACGAATTACGTGGGAAAAGAAGGGGCCCAGAAGAATATGTGTCATTGGAAGACATAGAACGTGAATTTCGTGAACTTGAATGGAAGCAGCAGACGACGTCTTTAACAGTGGATGAAGAAAAGGCAGTTATTGAAGAGATGGAAAGACTGTCGAAGACCATCGCGTCTACGCCAAAAGATACACCGAAACCCGCGGATTTAACCGAAGAAATGGAAAAGCTTTGGCAAGAAATTCAGGATGTCCGCAATAAGGCCCAAGAACATCATGAAAAGATGGTTGCGCTAGTTGAAGAGGCCCAACTGAAACATAAAAGTGTCATTCAACTGTCACAGAATCTTGACCCAGCACGAACAGAGGCTGGAGAAGCACACCAGATGTATGTTCAATGCCTGCAGGAAGCCGACGAAATGCGAGAACGGCTTGATGAACTCCGTGAACAAGAGCTGACCCTCAAAGCCCAATTAGATAATATTCGGAAAAGTCGAAAGGAAACTCGTCGAGAGCGGGAGAAAGTGGCGATGGAGAGATTAGCAGAGCAAGCGCGGACAAAACAACAGTCTGGTCAAAAGCTCACTTTCCAAGAGCTGCGGGCACTTATGGAGACGAATGGATTAGAGTAAGATTCGAGATAAACTAGAATGACCTTTGGTAAATGAAATCAACCAACGAGGTCAAGAGTTTGGTTGATTTCTGATTGGGGAAGATCTCAAGTGCCTTTTTTGCTTCGCCCACTAATTGTTTGGCTTGCTTTTGCACAATGCTACTAGCCTCAGTTTGTTTTAGGAGTTTGATTACTTTCATAACTTCAGATTCCGTTGGTTCTGGGGAACGAAGAACATTAAGGACAAAGGAGCGATCGGTGTCAGACAGTAACGGAATTGCATTGAGAATGATTGCGTTGCCAAGTTTATGTTCATAGATATCTTTGCCTAATTTTTTTCCGAGTTTCGCTTCTTCGGCGAAAAGGTCTAAGATATCATCTGCCAATTGAAATGCAATTCCAGCCTTCCATCCAAAGTTCCTAGCAGCAGATTGTAATTCCTTTGAACCACCTGCACAAATAACTCCAACTTCGCATGCTGCTCGGATGAGAGCTGCAGTCTTGTACCCAATCATGGACTCGTAATCTTCTAGGGTAACATCATGGTAGCGGTGTTTATCAGCATAATCTTGATCACCAGGAAGCTGTTCGAAGAGCACATCAAGGCGTTCTCCCTCAACTAACTCTCGGATTGTATCAGCAACGATACGAGCAATAGGAAGAGGATTAGGAGACTGGAGGACACCTTCTTCGATAGCTTCACGATAGTGTGTCGAGGCTAGAATGGCAAACGAAAGACCAAATTTTCTCCAGGTTGTTGGTAGGTTACGACGAACATCGGCATCGTCGATGATATCATCCAAAATGAGTGAGTAATTGTGAGTCAATTCAATGGCAGCGGCACTAGAGAGGGCATCGTCGAGTGAACCGCCAGTTGCCTCGCAAAACAGAATAGATAAAGCAGGACGAATGCGCTTTCCCCCTGCTTGGACTTGGTGGAACACAACCTCATGGAAGTCTTTTACGGCTCCCACCGCAAGGAGCTCAAGCATTTTTTCATCGACCCGTGAGCCAATCGTCCCAAGAACCTGTAATATATCTGACAATAGTGTCACCATCCAGTCTTGGAGAAGCCACTATTATAAAGAGATATTTACGCGTTTCCTACATTAAAATGAGAACTGGAACCAGCGATTTTAATCCGAGGGAGAGGCTAAATTGCGTCGTTTGGCTTGAATGCAGAGGAAAGAAGTTATTATTCTTGCTGCACAAATCGCAGTAATTCCTTGGTCATATTGTGGAGCGACTTCGTTTAAATCAAAAATTGTCGCACGAGGAGTAATTACACGAAGAATTGAAAGAAGTTCCGAAGTAGTGATTCCAGCGGCTTCCGGGTTGCCTACTCCAGGAGCGTAAGCAGGATCAAGCACGTCCATGTCCACCGAAATGTATACTGGCGGACCGGGAGGGATGGCATCATTAATCCGACGTGCAATTGCCGATGCACCTTCGTTTTTGATATCTTCGCTTGTATAGTAGACGATGTTGTGTTTTTCAGCGTAATCGTATTCGTCCTTTGCCACAGCTCGGACGCCAATTTGAATGAGATGGTCTGGTCCAAGTTGCTCTACAATGCGTCGTTGGACACAGGCATGAGAGAATTCGAGGTCATTGTAGCGGTCACGAAGATCCATGTGAGCGTCAAACTGGACTAATACAATATCACGTGGAAGGGCTCGGACAGCTGCTAGTGTTAGGGTGTGTTCACCACCCAACAGTATTGGCACTTTTTCTTGTTGATTTATTTGCGTAACAACGGATTCTACTGCCTTCAACATGCTTGAAACTGATTCAACGTCGAAGTTAATATCCCCAATGTCAGCAATGGGAAGTTTAGCAGCATCTATGTCTAAGTTTTCTTGAAGACAATAGCTTTCAATATGTTGAGAGGCTGTCCGAATAGCAGCTGGGCCTTTCTTTGATCCCTGACGATAGGTACTTGTTTTATCAAACGGCACGCCAGTGACAACGAATGTAGCGGGTGTTGGGTCAATGGGAGCTCCAAAAAACGTATTAACTACTGACTTGACACCTGGAAACATAGAATTCGCGGTCAGGATTAATCCCTCTAAAGAAATGACCGTTACGCTGCTATATTGGTGTTGCTTTTCTAATGTTGAAGTTAAATTAGCTGGTTGGGGAGTTTTAGGTCAAGATTTTTGATTCGTGTTTTTAGAGTTGAAGGAGTATGGAGTTCATAGTATAGAGCGTTAATGAACTCATCAAGGAGATGGGCTTCCTGTGCTGCTTTGAAGAATCCTCGCACAAGCCAAGCTCCGACGAAGTAAGTGAAGCCATAGGGTCCCCAAATGGGGTCGATCATAAAGGGAAGTTGGGCTTTTGCGTAAGCTTCTTCATAAGCACCCAATTCTTTGATGTATTCGAGAACTTCTGATTCGTTTTTTTGTTGCTGTTGAAGCATAACTAATGCGTTAACCCCAACTGCCCGGCGTAATTGTGTGATATACGAAGTTATTGTTTCGGCTTCTGTTAAAGGTCGGTCGGAACTTAGGATATCAGGACCAGTTTCTGCTAGTCCTTCAGCGATGGTGCAATCAGGAGTATTGATGAGTGGCATTGTGGCTTCGAGATTTTGTGTGTCTTGCTGATAACCTAGTTCGCGTTGAACCAATTGTGTTTGATGTCCAGGATATGCCTCGTGGGTTACCCATTGCCAGATTCCATATTTACTCCGAGGGAGTTGGGTGTTGATTTCTATTACGGCTTTAAAATCGCCTTGATAATAGTTGTAAGCGCTCCAAGGGGCATCAGGTACAGCCCGAAATTCAACACTTTCAGTTTCAGGTAATTCGAAGAGAACACGTTGAGTTGACCGGCGTGCATCCATTGCGATTTCTTGTGCAATAGGAATGATCTTGGATCCAGTAGTCATTGCACGTTTTCGCCAACGGCTCGCCATTGACGTTAAATCTCCTTTCAGGACCTTCTTACTGAGCGCGCGCTTTGCTCGTTCAGCTAGTTCTTCGATGCGTTCACTTGAAACTGTTACAACATCAACGTCAAGTCCTGTTCGTACTCGTTCATCAAAAGTCACGCTATCATCAAGGGCATATCGTACAAGTAGAACCATTGCATCCAATTGCTTAGTGAGAAAGGTCCCACGTGGTTCTTCGTGTATTTCCCTTTTTATTCTGGTGCGAAAAGTGTGAAGAGATTTGAGAAGTTCGTCTGGATCAGGGGTTTTGTATTCACGTTTAAACTCAGGTGGTCCAAAATAACTGTCAATTACAACGAAATCTTTTCCTTTGGCTTCCTTGACAAATTGATCCACCATGAAACCAAGTTGAACGTATTCTTCACCCACGGTTCCTTGATTTGATAGCATTCACTTACGTCTCCGGGAAGAGTTTGTCCATTAATCGAGTTGCAAGGTCTAAAAAGGCGTCGTGAACGTTCTTCCCATCAAAGGCACTTGTTTCATAATAATTCCCTTTGATTCGGGTCGTCGCTTGTTTGGCAGCGTATTCAGACACTTCTCGTTCATGGTCTAAATCGGTCTTATTCGCTAGCACAAGTCTCTCATATTCTGAACCTAATACTTCCTCTACTTCATCGATCCACCGGGATTCGATTGCCGATGCTGATGAAGCACGAGTCACATCAAAAACAAAGATGGCGGCATTGGCTCCTGTGTAATATCGTTGTCGCATGGTTCGAAATCGCTCCTGTCCCCCAGTGTCGAACATCTGCAACTTTAGTTTTCGTCCTTTAACATCCACAATTTTGGTTACAATATTTACACCAATGCTTGGCTTGTAATCATGATCGAATTTATTCTCCGCAAACCGACGAATCAGGCTAGTTTTTCCTACGCCCCAATCACCACAAAACACGACTTTGACCACATATTGTGCTTCCTGAGATTCACGCGTTTCGGAGTTTTCAACATCATTAGGAAAAGGGGGTATGGTCCTCACCTCTTCTAACCATTCAGCACCAGCTTAGGTAAGAGTCTTACGTTTAACAAGTTCAAACGATTGCTCCACTTTTAGTCATCACAGGAATGAAAATTGAGAATTGAAGAAGGAAGCGAAGGTGCCATTGAAAAGGTGAAGGGAGGGGGAGCGAGGGGAGGGCGAGGAACGATGCGGACACAACATTACATCATATCCCTTCGCTTCCTTCAAGAGAGGGTTTTCTACTAATTATTTAAACTACTCAACTGTAGAGCAAAAACTAGCTCGTTTTTCTTTTCAGGAGTAGCAATTTTTTAGTTCACAGAATTTGGTTTGCTAAGTGAACTGATGAAAAGCTAATCTTTTCGGATGATTTGTGATACCATAAGGGTTAGGGTTTCTTTTACTCCGTCTGTGGGTCGGAGTTTTTTGAAGATGAACTCATTAAGCTTCTCTTCATTGGCTACTTCGATGAGACAAAAGATATCATGGATTCCGTAGACGGAAGAAATTTCTTTCACCATCGGTAAATCTTTCAACGCATCAAATATTGTATCGGTGAGGGGAGGATCAACATCAATGAGGATAATTGCGGTTAAGGTCATGAATTGACAGCCTCGTCAATAGTCAATCAACATTTCAGTTCCCGCTTTCTATATTTATAAGTAAACCTAGACCCACGATTTGCCATCTATTCTAAATTTGAGTCTCCAGTGATGCCTGATTTCATAGAATTTATACACGATATCATTGAACGAGAATGAAAAACTTCAAAGGTAAGTCTTGACCATGTGAAGTAGCCCCTCACAGCCAAGGCCATACTGTGAATCTGGACGCTTTACTTCGAAGGAGGGATCATCTTGAACTTAACTAAATCTGATAAAATCCTTGTCACATGTGGATTACCCTATGCGAACGGTTCTGCCCACCTTGGTCACCTTCGCACCTATATTCCGGGTGACGCGTATACTAGATACCTCAAGCGATTTGGTCTTGACGTTGTATTTTTCTGCGGATCAGATACTCATGGTGCCCCTATTGAACTCGCTGCTGTGCAGGCAGGTCTTTCCCCCAAGGAATTTACCGAGAAATACCACGCTCACTATGAGAGCATCTTTAAGAGATTGAATATTAACGTCGATTTGTATGGAACCACCGAAGCACCGTATCATTATCGGAGAGCCCAAACCATTATCCGAGTTCTTGAGAAAAACGGGCACATCGAAACTCGAGACGTTGGATTACCTTATTGCGAAACCTGCCAAACATTTCTAGCTGATCGATTTCTTACAGGAACCTGTCCCTATTGTGGGGCTCAAGCCCGTGGGGATGAATGTGACCAAGGTTGTCAACGATATCTCGACGCAGATCAGCTCATCGACCCCCGATGTGTAACATGTGGGAATCCGTCTATCATAAAGAAAACCCGACACCACTTCTTCAAACTGCCTGATTTCACTGATTTCCTCATCAAGTTTAATGAGCAATTGAAAGGAACTCCCCTTGCGAGAAATTATGCCCTGGGCTGGATTCGGCAAGGACTCAAAGAATGGAACATCTCACGCAACCTAAAATGGGGTATTCCATACCCGGATGACGATGAACTCGTACTCTATGTTTGGGCAGAAAATTATGCAGGTTACATCTCTTTTACCGAGGAATGGGCACGACAGAAAGGCGCCGACTGGGAAAAATACTGGATTCGCGACGGAAAACTCGTTCATTTTATAGGAGCCGACATTGTTTACCATCATGCAATCTTTTGGCCAGCATTGCTCAAGGGCGCTAACTACAATACTCCATATGCTGTCGTCGCAAGCGGCATGGTCAAAGTCGAAGGTCACGGACTATCAAAGAGCCGTGGATTCGTCATTGA
>JAEOSA010000315.1 GCA_016840595.1 Candidatus Hermodarchaeota archaeon
TTTTTCTAGCTTAACTCGGGCATCCACTCTCAAAATTGGGATAATCTGTTTGTCTTTGAGGTCAGGGATGTATAGGCGAGGAAGAGACGGTGGTTCGTTCGTGGGGGAGTAAGACTCAGAATCTAAGGATATCGGATGGAACAGGTGCGCGCCTATGAAGAGCTTCCGCCAATCGATGTTCCACCTTCCGGTATTTGTCTGATAATGACTGAAGGCTACGGTTTTGCCCAAGTCCTTTGCTAAAAACAGCGAGTGTGCAGTGCCATAATGAGCATTAAGTGTCTTTGCAAACGAACCGAGGTGCTCCTCAGGGATCGCCATGAAATTCAAAACGCTCCTCGAGTTGCCGGAGAGCTCAATGCGGGAAATCAGGTATGGGCTTCTAATCAAGCTCTTCGTATCAAAGAGTTCAACAAACACTGGAACGAGTCCTAAACTAGGGTAGTGAATACTCGCGACAATCTTACAGATATTGAGTCTCTGTAATCTTTTCCACCTTCGCCGAACTTTCTTTTCACCAACATGTAGCAGTCGCGAGACTTCAGGAATGGTCATTGTTGGCATTTGACTTAGTGTTTGAATGATGCAAACATCGAGTGATTTGAGCTGGAAGCTAGAGAACTTGCATAATTCCGTGGCTAAAATCCAAAACTGCTTGACGGAAAGAGGAGTTGTGGTGCATTTCGCGATGGATTGAAGTAAAGGGATGATGTGGTCGAGAAAGTGCCCGTCAAGTTGGGTGTCCCAGTCAACGAAATCAGGTAACCCTCTGTAGCCGCCGGGTCCCCAATCGAATACGACCTTAAAATCAGTGAATGAGGGGTCAAGGCAGCTGCGTAGCCAGTTAAGTCTATCTGCCAGTTTGTTTTGAAAGAATTCAAGGAAATCTTCTCGTATTACTGGTGGCAAGATAGGTGGCAACCAGTGATCAAAAATCTGTTCGGGTGTAGAAATGGGTGAATCAGACACTTCTCGCCATGGTTTGCACTTAAGATGTTTGAAAGCCAAGTCTAAGGTGAGTCGCATAAGCCTACATCAGAGGATTACCGGCTTTGCTTCAAAAACCCCACAAAATCATTCCTGAAGGTTAAAACTAGCTAACAGGCTGAAATTCGAGACCAAGGCTCTGTGCGTGGTCATACGCTTTTTGCATCTCTTCTGCGGTCACGCGCCGAGAAATGTCTCGGTAAGTGTCTGGGTCTTTGAGAACTCGCCATAAGGGGCGATATTGCTGCATGATGTTAACAAGTGCTAGGGGGGTGTTCTTTGCTATCCACTCAAGAATGGGGATTACACAGCATTCAAGGTGGTTGGGTAGTACGAGTACGCGGATGATCATTTCTTTGGTGCTTTGATGGTAAGCGGTTTTGATGTTTCTCGTCACGACGGAAGTGTATTCTTTGGCATCAGAGATTCTAGTGGCACAGTCGTCAGAGAAGTACTTTAAATCAGGAAGCCAAAAATCGATAACATCAACTAAGAGGTCCATGGCTTCTACTGAAAGGTACATATTCGAGTTCCAAAGCTGAGTAATGTTAGATTGCTGGAGTGGTAGTGAAGAGAGGATTGTGTGAAGGTGTGGAGATGGGTCTCCGCCTACATAGTTGATGTTTTTACCTCCCCGTGCAGCGAGTTCATCAGCAATAGCAGCAAGTTGTCTTGGTGAAACCTTCTCACCATTGGATGGGTTGCAGGAAATGTCGTGGTTTTGGCAGTGTGCACATCGCAAGTTACAACCACTGAAGAATATGGTTCCTGATGGAACTAGTGGCGCTTCTTCGCCGGTATGTAAAAATGCGGAAGAGACATAGCTCGAATGGCTTACTCCGCAGAAACCTTGGCTAGTTGTCCGATCGACATTACATCGGCGCGCACAAAAGTGACATTGGTGTAGAATCTGATTAGCAATGACGACCTTGAGATCCAGAAACGATTGTGGGGAGAGAGAAAGGGAAGGATCCAGAAGCTCATTTTCAGGTGTATGTAGCCGTTCTTTGAATATTGATTGAATGCGCTTATGAATACTCCAAAGCGATGAGAGAGATTCTCCTGAG
>JAEOSA010000316.1 GCA_016840595.1 Candidatus Hermodarchaeota archaeon
AAACATGATGGGACCCATCTACCACCTATATTCCTGGTATCTTTGGCGCCAAATCAAAGATAATTCTATGCCAAATCACGTAGGAATTATTCTAGATGGGAACCGCCGCTATGCCAAGCAACGCAGTCAAGAAGCAGATTTTGGACACACTATGGGCGCAGAACGGATTGATGAAGTTCTCGATTGGTGTTTTGATGCAGGGATAAAAGTCGTTACAATCTATGCTTTTTCAACCGAGAATTTTGCTCGAAAAAAGGAAGAAGTTCAACACATCATGGAGATAGCCCAGGATAGGTTTGAAACCGTTGCAAGGTCAGAGGTTGTGCATCGTCACCAGGTCAGGGTTCGGGCGATTGGTCAACTAACATTACTTCAACCCAAATTATTAGCTGCTATAAGGGAAGCAGAAGAGGTAACAGCCGGATATGACAAATTTCAGTTAAATGTAGCCATCGGTTATGGCGGGCGAACTGAAATTGTTGATGCTGTAAAACGTATTGCAGAAAAAGTTCAAACCGGCGATATTAATCCAATGGCAATTTCTGATGAAATTATCGAACAGCATTTATACACCGCTGGCATTGCAGATCCGGAGCTCATTATCCGAACATCCGGAGAAGAACGCCTGTCCGGATTTTTATTATGGCAATCAGCATATTCTGAACTCTATTTTGCAGATGTTTATTGGCCTGAGATTCGAAAGATTGATTTTTGGCGTGCACTCCGTACATTTCAGCAAAGAGATCGGCGATTTGGGAATTAGGAGGAAACAACAATACGAAGAAAAAAGAGTAAGGCAATTGCGTTGTTAATTGATAGTAGCATCTCGACTCCTCTTTCCGATATTCTAATCCGAATTCGTCCTTTGTTGGAAGAGATTGGCGACATTAAGGTCGCAAAAATTGTGTTACTCCAACAAGAGGCACTGGAACATTCGAACGATATCAATCAAGAAGGATTCATTCCGGTGATTGTTCATAGTGACCTTGATATTCAATTTGCCCTCGAAGCCATGGAACTGATTTATAATGAGAAAATTGAAATCTTAGCCCTTGCCACCGAAAATGAAAAATTATTACCTCTTTTTAGTCGAGCAAGAGAGATTGGAAAAGAAGTCATTTTGTTGCACTCTTCAAATTATGTTAATCGAGGACTCCAAAATGCGGCAGATATTGTTCTACCAATGAGCTTGTGATGTTCTTTACAATAACCCGCGTTTCATTAAAAGTGAAAATTCTTCCATGGAAAGACGATCGCCACGTTTGAACTTTTCCAGTGCGATTGCAACCTTTTCTTCAAGACGATCCTCTAATTCCTGAAGTTTTTCTACACGCCTTCTTACGCGGATTTCTCCTAATTCCTTCCTTAAGCGGCTATTCTCTTGCTTAGCTTCTATGAATCGACGATGGGTTTCGTCGGCTTCACGGCGTGTTTCGAGATACCGACGATGGGCTTCATCTGCTCGTTTTCGCAGAGTGTCAACTTCTGCATAGGCTTCAATCATAAGCTGATTTTCCTCTTGAGAAAGGCGAGCAAATTCAAGGACTGAATTATGATGAGCATTCATGAGAAGCCGAAGGTCTTCAATTTCAGAACGCGTTTTTGCACTTTCTTTCCGCTTTGCCGCTGCGTCTTCTGCTATCTTGAGTTCCTGTTCTAGTTCTGCAATTTGTTCAATAATCTCTCGCTCACGTTTTAAGTCTAACACTTGAGTTTGCAGTGACCAATCAAGCTCCCGAACTTTTCGACGAAGAACATGAGAGGGGGCAGAAGTTTTTTTCTGAATTTCTTCAGCTTCGTCCTCAGTGCCTTGATGATCCTCAACTCTCCCCTTGAGTTTAGAATAGATATCATCTCGTTTCGCCTTGAATTCAGATACTTTTTGGTTGTACTCATCACGTTTTTCACGATGATCTCGAGCTTTAGAGAGCCATTCGGCTACTTGGGCATTAAGACGGTCCCTTTCTTTGACTAGCTGTTGGGCTTCAGTATTAAGCTCGTCACGTTTCTCTCGTAACGTTGAAGTAAGTCGGCTTGTTTCCGCAAGCCT
>JAEOSA010000317.1 GCA_016840595.1 Candidatus Hermodarchaeota archaeon
TATAACTTCTATACCTCTGGTTTTGTCGACTATATGCAGTTGATCAACATTATCATCCCACTCATCATCGTCATCTACCTCTTCTTCGTCCGAGACGCTTTCAGATAGACACACCCGAGTTGTACACTACTGTCATCGGTGCCCCCCCGTTGGGGCACCTGTCACTATTTTTTATCCTGAAGCCAATGCAGCATTCGAAGCTTTAGGTGCGATTAATCGAACAGCATATTTTGCTGCTGAAAATTGAACGTCATTACGATTCTTAAAGGAGCGGAAGAGAAACAGATTCAACTAGTGATATTTTCGATTCGAAGTGAGTTGAACAGACGGATTCTATGTTGGGTGAACATTTTGCAGACACTCATCGTATTTGGGACACGCTATGGTGCAACGCCACAGACTGCTGCTGAAATCGCTAAGGTTCTAGAAGAAGCGGATTTTGATGTGCACGTCGTCGACCTTGCGAAGGAATCGGTTGACAATCTCCACACCTTTGATTTGATCATCATCGGGAGCGGAGTCAAGAAACGATGGACCCGTGAGGCACGTCGGTTCCTGAAACGAAACCGGAAAGTGCTTCAAGGAAAGAAGACCGCATTGTTCATCTCCTCTGGCTGGCCTGCCATATTACATGCCGAAGGCAACACGGCACAGATTGAAGAAATCCGGCAAACGCATCTGGTTGAAATGGCGAACGAACAGAAGCTTCAACCGATTGCTCTGGGGCTCTTCAATGGAATTTGGGAATTTCCGGATACCAATAGTTTGGGAAGGAAGTGGTACAAAGATGTCCTGGAACGCATTGAGAAACTCGGATTCGAAGCTGAGGACGACCACTATGACTTCCGTGACTGGGATGTGATTCGTCAATGGGCACAGGAATTAGTGAAAAAAGTCCGTAAAGAAGAGTGATGAACATGGGCGCAGTTGAAGAGCGAGAAGCGATCACACAATTGCTCGAACGGTATTTTGAGGGGAACAAAGAAATTAATGCAAAAAAGATTCTTTCCACATGGCATAAGGATGCCAAGATTATCTCCACGGAGCGAATCATCGGCATGGAAGGGTGGGTTGAATTCGAAGACCACTACAAGAAGGGAATAGGCGGGGAAATGAGTAAATGGGACATCACCTTCTCCGTCGTCTCAATCGATGTATTCAAGACCTGTGCGATTGTCCGAGTTGATGTCAAGTACCGTGTAGACCAAGATGTCTTTGGCGAAACCCAGTTCCTCAACTTGCTGAAAAATGAGAAAGGCTGGCTCATATACAGTAAAATCTTCACCTTTTACCCACTCCCCAAATAACTACAATTGCGAGTAGATGTATATGGTTTCAATGGAGAGTATTGTTCCCCGAGTCAAGAAGGAACTTCTCAATATCAGTGAAGTGGAGCATCGGTTTCCTGAGGTCATCGCCCAAGCGGAAAAAGTGGATTGGCATGAAGACTTTTCCTCAGGCTACAAGGGCCTATACTACTTCATCCCCTTCTCCCTCTCACCGAACTACAAACGACGCCTCCGAGTCGCAGCACTGGATACGCCCCAAGTTCGCAAGGTGAGCTCGCAAATATTTCAAGAACTCCGATCAGAAGGCATTTATCATATTGATGACATTCTCACCCTGTGTGACGCCTTACTTACTCAGTGGAGCTGGGAGTATCGTACCATCGCCTTCGACTGGTCCTTCCGCGTCCGCAAACAATACGAACCCCGACATTTCCAAACCTTCGAAACCTGGACCACCCTCTACCTCGCCACCTGGG
The DNA here is from genome assembly GCA_016840595.1 of Candidatus Hermodarchaeota archaeon. The sequence continues at coordinate 1,766 of JAEOSA010000317.1, forward strand.
GCAGCGTAGACGACTACTGCACCCACACCCTCGGACACTTCTTTTACACCTATCCGGAATTCACACCCCGAGTACGAGACTGGGCGAAATCTGACAATCCATGGATTCTTCGCGCCGCCGCCGTCTCGCTCATCTATGGACTGCGACGGGGTGTCCACTTGGAATACATCTTTGATGTAGCCGATGCCATGCTCATGGATTCCCGAAAGTATGTACAAAATGGGTATGGCTGGATGCTCAAGGAAGCTACCAAACACTTTCAGGATGAAGTGTTTGAA
>JAEOSA010000318.1 GCA_016840595.1 Candidatus Hermodarchaeota archaeon
GGCTTTGGGACCTATGAACTCTTTTTCTGACTACATCATTCGCATCTATCGTTTTGAAAAAGACAAACCCCGGAGTCTTGTGGGACTCGTGGAAGAAGTGGGGAAAAAAGGGAAGAAAGGCTTTAACACCTACGACGAACTCTGGGAGATCCTGAACTCCCCAACAAAAGATCCAAAGGATAAACCCCTCTCCCCTGATGGGAGAGCGCGGGGGTGAGGGGGCCGACGCTTATCACTAAAATTGGCACATGGTTTCAGGTGTGGGGGATTCGGTTTCATAAGAATTGAGAGGTCGACAATATATAAAGAGAATAAGTTAATAGAATTGCAAGGGAGGATACCATGAAGAAAGGAACCATCGCAAAGATATTAGTTCTTCTAATGCTAATTCAAGCCTGGTTTTTGGGGGATCTGAGTCGATCTTATGAATGGAATCCAGAAAAGTTTTTTAAAAACCTCTGTCACATCATGAGTTCGCTGAGTCCAAAAGAAGCCCATGCCGGTGTTGTGACCGTCTTCGGACCCGAGAAATATATCCGCACTACAGGAAAGCCAAATGTTTATCTGGATACCTTTGCTGCGACAGCAGGGACAGCTCAGTTCATCATCCTCAATGGTGAAGAAAATGGTCAAAAAAGAGTGAGCAGTGCAATTATCTCACTAAATGGAACCGAGATATTCGGTACCAGGGATTTTAACAAGAATGTTTATCGCCTGCAGAAATCGATTGAATTAACCCAAATGACTAATACTCTGAGGGTCGAGTTGAGAAGCAAACCAGAGAGCTACCTGCATATTGAGATCATAGTAACTACCGCGAACAATCCACCTATTGCCAATGCGTCACAGGATCAACACGTTATCATGGGATCTTTAGTAACCCTGGATGGTCGAGATAGTTCCGACCCTGATGGTGATCTGATTACATATAATTGGGCGATCATCACGGCTCCATCAGGAAGTATCGCCAGTTTAAACAATTCCACCTCCGAAATGCCGACTTTCAACCCAGATATTCCTGGTGAATACAGAATTTCGCTGATCGTAAACGATGGTCAAGCAGATAGTGCCCCTGATGAAGTAATCATTATCGCAACAATGCCAGGCCCAATCATGGTCACCGTGCCCGATGTTGTTGGTTTGGCTCAAGCCGCCGCCGAGTCGGCCATTGTCGCAGCCGGGCTAACGGTGGGGGCAATAGCCTGGGATTACCACGACACCATTCCTCCCGGGAATGTAATTACCCAGAATCCTGCCGGAGGCTCAACTGCAGCTGAGGGATCTCCAGTTGACGTTGTCATTTCTCTCGATTCCTCTGTTAGGCAGGTCGGACCTGAAGGCGGGATATTGCAATTCCCAAATGGTGTGATTCTGGATATCCCACCTGGCGCAGTGAATGAAACGTTGTTTATAGAAATAACCGATCTGTCTTGTGACGAGGTTGATGCAATCATTCTATCACAACAACAATTTGCTACGCACAAGAAACGTTGCCTTCGCGGATTTTCGGCAAAGCCAGATGGTCTTGTATTCAATGTTCCTATTAAAGCGATTGTCCCCGTTATTCTCGAACCCGGTGAGATTCCCGTTCAAATAGAAGTTGATGTGAGCAACAATGTGCAATGGACGATAGAAGCAGAACTCGTATATCGGGGGAACGATGGTATCATTGAAATGAATATGGAGCACTTCTCCGATGAGTGGCTTGCTGCTTTAGCGAATCATATCGATGAAACATGTAAGTTATGTTCCACATATATGGATGATCTTTGTGGAAGCTCGCTGGCTGCCCCCAATCCTTGGTTTGATGGCCTACAACCTGGGGCTTGTTTGCTTCTTGACGCTGAGCGTAAGAAATGTGCTCCTGGTGTTGAGTGCTGCATGGAGAAATTAATGCACATAAAGGCCACCGAAGCCGATTTCAGTTCCGGACAGTGTCAGATTGTAGGTGCAAAGCTGAGCGTAACTTACCCGGAATGTCTGGGTTCGCCCACATTGACTGATTCACTTGGTGAAATAGCCGATTGTCCAGAAGATATGG
>JAEOSA010000090.1 GCA_016840595.1 Candidatus Hermodarchaeota archaeon
CCTTTCTGACAAACAATGGCTCCTCCTCCATCGACTCTTGGGAAATACTTATTCTGTTCGCTCTTCCCCAACCCTTCTTGACTTCCTCGACGAAATCCGCGCTTTTCTAGCCCGAGGGGACTTTGCTGATTTCAGCGAACGCCGTGACGCGCAATTTCTCGAACGCCTCATAACATCTCTGACCACTGGCAAGGCAGGAGCCTGTTTTAGTGGGGCATCACAACCGAACTTTTCACAACTCATTACCAGTGGAATCACAGTCATCGAATTTCCACTCCTTAATCGACAAATCCATACCTTCCTAGTCAACTTGATATTAGCAAAAGTGTGCGCCTCCCGACCCGAACTCAAACCCGAAACGCTGATGCCTCCTCTCATCGTCCTGATTGATGATGCCGATCTCTACCTGTTCAGCAAAACCGGAGGCTACTACAAGGAATCAGAAGGCCTTAAAGAAGTCCGACATTGGCAGCACCGTCTAACCCGCTCGGATGTAGCGCTTCACCTTAGTGGTGACCACCCTGCCCAATTTTATTCCGGGACAATCGGAACCTTTGGAACCATAATCGTTCACCAGCTAAACCTCAAAGCTGATATCGACGCCATCCATACGCCCCTCAAACTCTCCGGTCTCCGAACCAGCCCCTACTCGAAGAAACGCGAAAGCACACATCAACAAGAACTCCTCCGCACCCTCGAACCAAATTCAGCGCTCATGACCCGACCGGATCTCCAAACTGCCATCCCTATCCATGTCGCACCATTTCCAACCCAACCAATTGGAACCGAATTCATCGCCTCACATACGGATTCTCTGATTCAACCACTCGATATTCTTCCTGCCCCGACCATGTTACACAAGGATTTCACACACTATGTTGATAAAGCCGTTCGAATCTTAGGGCTACTACGTGAATACCAACTCACACCCACAGCCCTCTCAGAAACTAGCGGATACTCAGAAGAATTGATTAACTATCTACTCGAAACGCTGATTGCCCATCGCTACATTCAAGCCCAGGAAACAGGAAAACGACCACATCAACGAACCGTGTTCACCATTACCACAAAGGGAGTAACCGCCATCAATGAATACTCAAAATACGTCCTGCCTCCCACCTCAGCAAGTTCTCCCCCAACCTAAAATTCGCTTATCCGATATCACCAAGAATGATAGCGAATCGGGTTTCTTCTGTAATTATGAAATGAATCCTTGGACAAGTTGCTCCTTGAGCCTAATCGCCAATGCCTAAACCGCTCATTATAAGAATTATGTGAAATACAGGACCATTGAAAGGGCTGGTTCAAAGAATAGTGCCATTCACTAGGGATTCAAAGATGTACAAGAAACAGGTCTTTACAACAATGTTTCTTGGATTTCTTCTGATTATACCCTTTCTCTTTTTTGCGGTTCTAATACAACCAGAAACCTCTAGCCAAAATAATCACTCACAATCAGCTATCTTAGAACACTTCCCAATTCAAAATACAACTCAAAATCAACCATTTGATTTTGATATATTTGATGATGAATTTGACCAACAATTCATACACTTTTGGCTTCACGAAAGTGATCTTCAACTCGAACAATCAAGGCACCCACAGATGTTGATTCCTCCTCAGTTACATCCTCGAATAGAAATCAACAACGATACAGATTTCGCTTTACAGGGGTGGTTTGGCTCTGGAACTCAAATTGATCCATTCCGCATTGAGAATCTAATCTTCAATCCATTACAATTTCACGATGACTGCATAAAGATTCACAACACAACCGTCCATTTCATAATTCAAAATTGCACCTTTCTCACCAGTATGACCGATGGGTCGGGATGGTCGTATGCGGGAATCATTCTAGACAAGGCAAATAATGCTGTAATCAGAAACAACACTTTCTCATCACAATATGGAATTGAATTACATAACGCTAACTGGAACCAGGTCCTGAATAACACACTTGACGACAACCAAGTTAGTGTCGTTCTCAGTAACTCATCGTATAATACAATCAGGTACAACAATGGTTCAGGAACCTATGGAATCGAGATTTCGTATAGGTCGATATCGAATTTAATCCACATGAATTCACTTGAATATAAACTGGCTGGAATAAGTATCGAAGAATTCGAAGGCACGGTGGTTACTAATAATTCTCTTATGAATGCAGGTTTTTCGATTTATTCTATTCAAAGTCCATTCCCTGGATTAAATCAGTCACAATTTCAGGGGAATACCCTCAATGGCAAACCCATTATCTTCTTATTTAATCAAGACAACAGTGCTCTTCCATTGGATGTTGGACAACTTTTTCTCTTTAATTGCAGCAATACTGAAATGTCAGATAACATCTTGACCACTGGTCCACAAACGATTTCATTTTGTCTATCGGAAAATATTACCATTCAAAATAATGAGTTTTTAGGAACAGAAGGGCAATTTCCCGGGTTTATAATACTCAACTGTGAAATTGTTCAAATCCGTAATAATACCTTCTATAAAACCAATGGATTTTACGTAAAAGAATGCAAAACTTGTCACGTCTGTAATAATTCCTTTCTTGGTGAAGACACATATGGAGGAATTAGCATACGTGACTCCCAGTTTTGCATTATTTCAGAAAATAATCATCTTGTAATTTACGTTGAAAGGACGGATACAATTATCATTACACGAAATTGGTGCGAGTCCAAACTAAATCCGTCTTATTACTTCACAAAAAGTCTCTGGGTCGTGGAGAGTAATAATGTTAGAATCGAAAATAATACCTGCACAAACTGTAGATTTGGAATATATTGTGAAGACACGACGAACGTTATTATCACTAATACCTGCTTCAATAATTGGTACGGTATCTACATTCGTGAAGACAACGGGGGACTCGTTGAGAATAACTACTGTAAAGAAAATGGAATAGGAATTTTACTTTCCGAATGTTGGAATAATGTCCTGCAAGATAACACATGTGTAAACAATAGTGGAGGGATAAGAGTAACTGGAGTGCAGAACATTCAGGTACTAAACAACTCCTGTTCAAATAATGAATACGGAATAAGTCTTGGTCATGTTTATGCAGGTGAGTTGAATATTGTCAAACACAACAATTGCTCCAATAATCTCGGCGGTACGTTTTCTTCCGGTGATGGTTTACGACTTGTTGAAGTACGGGATATCATTATCTCAAATAATACGTGCAACTTCAATGACGATGCCGGTATCCGAATTGAAGATGGGGTTTCAATTATTGTCAGCGAGAATCAGTGTTTGGGAAATAGCCTTGGACTTTCGATAATAGGTGACTCGAGATCAATTGCAATCACAGGAAACATTTCTTCAGAAAATAGCTATGGATTCTCTTTTACTGGCGATGGCAGTACAATCAATGTCACAGAAAACGTCTGTTCAGAAAATCAAATCGGGCTTTTCATCCATAATAGAACGAGACATTGTCATGTTATCAATAACCATTTTCTCTGGAATAGTAACGAAAGTGTGTTAGATGATGGGTTTTACAGTGTGTTTGATGGAAACTTTTGGTCGGATTATGTGGGATGGGATCTGAACTTTGATGGATATGGAGATATCCCATATGTTATCCCTGGACGTGCAGAAAGTCTCGATTTTCGTCCTCGCGGATTTATTCTGACCAGAAGTGTGCAGATTTGGATGCTGATTCTCCTTGTAGTAGGAGTAGTAGTGGTTGTAGCTGTTATTGGGTGGCGATTTTTATTAACTCCACAACAGAAGAAACGCTTCTTTTGGATATCAAGATAAAATTGGCGAATTGAAAATTGGCTGAGTAAAACAAACTTCTTATGGTAAGATTGGTAAGCTAAGTTTAAGGTTCTCTGAGGGTTAATTGTGAATACCACACGGCTTGGTCGCGTTGCAAGGGAAGCATTACTTCTTATTCGCAAGTTCATGGGGCAAGGAGATTATTACCGTGCCTCCCAAGCCTCACTGAAAGCTGCGGAAGCCTTCAATGAGATTGCCAAACACTCCTCTGGCTCAGCCCATAAAATTGCCATAAAACGAGCAAGAATTCTCGTCGAAATAACTAAGGTCCTGCGTCGAGGGGAACCCCTCCCCATGGAACTAGTCGACGCTTTAGATAGTTTTTATCCAACACCTGTTCCTTCTCCTACACCCACAACGGATGAATCCTCTCTGTTAACTGTAGACTCTGATGCGGATCAAGAAGAAAAGGAAACCGCTATCGAAGAAGATGTTGAACCTGTGGAAAAAATTGAAGTTGGCAATGCACAACACCAACTTCTCAACGGCATAAGCATTGCACATACTATTGTTAAAATGCTCGATCGTGCTGAACATTCGATTCGAATTTTGGTTCAAAATTTCACTAATGTCAAAACAGTCACTGTTGGCGATGAAAGCTGCACTGTAAACCTTCTCGACCGTCTTATTACCAAGGAAAAAGCAGGTTTAAAAATCCGTATCATCATCCGCGATCCCGAAAGCCTAGGTGCAGCAGGGAAGCACTTTCGTGAAGCCGTGGAAACACTCCTTAACGAAGCACCTGGCATCGAAATCCTGGTTTGTGCGCAAATGCACATCAAAGCCCTAATCATAGATGAATCTGAAGTTCTGGAAGGCAGTGCAAACTTCACAACCAAAGGGCTCTCAGGCATTGGCGAACAAGCCACTTGGACAAATAACAGTGAGTTTGTATCACAGTTCGTGACACGGTTTGATCATTATTGGGTGCATCAAAGCTCCGAATGTACCGAATGCAAGAACCGAACCTGTGAAGTCCACGCACTTACCCGCCGAAACCTAACATGACATGGACTGAATTCGGACAGGCACACCTGATGTGATAGTAATATTTCCTAAGTAAAAACCTGTAGTGAAATTTTTATCACCGGGGAGGTAAGAAAATGGGTGATACAACTCGATTCTAGGATTTTTCGGCATCTTTTTTCAAGATTTAGAATTAATGTTATCTTTATGTTAGTTTCTAGGGGTTTAAAACGCTTATTTTACAATTTGGATTATTCTAATCTGTTCTTTGAACTAGCATCGGGGTCCTTAAATACTAATCAGGGACTCTTGAGGTTTTTCAAGAGCAACCGCCGAGTAGGGGGCGAAACTTGGCTTGGCGACTACGGTGCGTAATCGAGAAGCCGAAAAAGAAGAATTCAGTCCGAATCAACGTCGACACAATCGACAAATGATAAAGAAACGCTTGCACACCGTGCAAGCACATATCACCGAGTTGACACACCGTACACCTGTCCTTCCTTCAAAGATTCAGTTCTTTGACGATCAGTCACTTACTACTCCCACCTTCTGTGGAACCTACAACGAGACAGTGTTCCAAATTGCCAAACAACTCCTCAGTCGACCGCTCTTACTAGACGCTGTGTTATATCGAGAAATGTATGGAACTCTTCTACCCAATGTCGTACGTGCTGTTCCGGAAAACGGGGATTTAGGGCTTCTGTGTGCCTATCTCCATCTCCCTGAAAATCAGCAAGAAGAATTCTTAAGAATCTGGCAAGTCGTCTCACCTCGCCAATATTACGGAGATATCTATTACAACGCCCCCTCCTCCTTTCCCCTCTTCAATCGCGTTACTCAAGGGACATTTCTTCGATATGTTCTCTCCTTTTTTGATGAACTTGAACCAGCCTTAACTCCATTAACCTCCCGCGAGTATGTTGAACTCTTGGACACCTTCATGCTAAATTATGCGTCTCCTCTCACTGATCAAGAACTCCATGTCCTTCACTTGATTCAGGAACATCCCACTGCGACACTGAAACAACTACAGGAAAAATCATCGTTATCGATAGGAAGCCTTAGTAACTATCTGAACAGCTTCCGCGAGAAGCTACTTCTCTCAAGATTCTACAGGATTGATTACCCAAGAATACGCCTTAATCACATAGCCGTGCTAGCCTATCCAGCCCCTGGTAACAGGGTATCTCGCTATCTTGAACAGTGTCCATACCTCAGAAAAATTCACCAATTTGGAGGAGCAGGTGCACCTATTCTATTGAGCTATACCTTACCTCGACAACGACTTCGTCGATTACACGAATGGTTACAGGAACTTGTCGGGCTGGGTCACCTCCTTCGGTATCGCGTCTATCCATTAAGTGGTGTCTTCAATGGTTACAATCTTCGGAGTTACTTAGCTTACAATTCTGAGGTTCCGGTTGCAGAACGGTTTCGATGGGTAGCATGGGTGCGCTATCTTCGTGACGTTCTTATCCGAGATGGATATGGTGAAGTCTTAACTCAGCCTTATGTCTACCATTACAGTGAACCTAACACAGAACCCGCAAAATTAGATTCCATCGACTATCAGCTTCTAGGCCAAATGAACCCCGAGAACACTGCCGAAACTCTTGCTCAGTTAATAGGACACTCCATCCATATTGTTCGACGACGCCAAAAAGAACTGTTCACTCAACACGTCATCTTTGAACGCCCCGACATTGCCATGTTTCACCTTGGATTAAATGAAACAATCTTCATTATCCTCGAAGGCAGCGAAGAGACCGTTCGCAACTTTCTAGCAGGGTGTCGGGAGGCCCCAATGTTTGGCGGATCCATCTTCCAACACCCCACACCGGGATGCATTGTAGCTTTTGGTCTCCCAACGGGACTAGCGCTCAAAGTAGGACGAGAACTCGGTCGTCTCTTCCTCGAACAGGATGAATTCGATGCTGCAGTTTTCTATGGTAATGGATCCAAAGACTTCATGGTCACATCTGTTCTGAGACGCTGTCAATTTAATTTCGAACTTGACCAGTGGACATGGCATCGAGAATATTTCCCCACGGCCTTCGACCATGTAGATCCCCAACATCGCATACTAGGTGTGTCACAAGACACACACCTATCAAGCTCAAAATTAACTAGGAGTTAAAAATGAACGACCAGATTAGATCCGAAAAACCCATTTCAAAACTAGGAACAGAGAAATTACCTCTCCCACGAAAACGCCGTGGCCCAGGCAGAGGAATAGGACAAAAGCGAATAGTTCAAGAAAGACTGGAGACTCTTGACACGATTTTTGATAATCTACAGGAAATGTATAACTTCCTCTCACAACAAGGTCACATGATTATTAACGAAAGTGGCTCAATGCTTGCATCCCAATCCCATCAAAATCTAGATCAACTCTTGAAGCTGTTAGAGGACTTTCTTTGGGTTATTAATTGTGCAATTGCTAAAAACGGTGGACAAGCCAAACTCCCCTAAATTAATCTCTGTTGGCGACCTGGGGTGGGTTGAACTACACGCATCTCTTCTAACCGTTCTTCAAATCCAAGAAGAAATCCATTGAGTTTTGATGCGGGGATAATGGGAATTCGATCATTAAATCGGATATCCTCAAGCATCATCGTCACGAGTATCGGAACAAATAATGGTGCCTGCCAATCTAAACACTCAAGGTCGGCTTGAAACCGGGCGAAATGGTTCGCCAAGGTTTTTGTCCGAAGTAGTTGTTCCTCAGTAGCTGTGCGGAGAACTGAGGTTTTTCCTAAGCGTGCACCGTATTGTTTACAATCAACACAAAAGAGAATGGGCTTCCGTCGGGCGATGATGTCAATTTCGAATCGACGATTGGTTGAAAATCGGAAGCGATGGTGCACCTGAAAATCATAATAGGTAAAGATATGAGCCACGAATTCTTCAAACTCTTGCCAAGTCAACGACTGCAATATTTGGCGCTCAGGTTCTCCAAGTTGTAATGCCCTGATGGCCACTTGAACCTTGGCGTAACCTGGAAATAGCCAATAGTTCTCAGCTTCACGCTGCAGGATA
>JAEOSA010000319.1 GCA_016840595.1 Candidatus Hermodarchaeota archaeon
CTAATTACTATCGGAACCTTGGCTTTAGCGATTCAGCAGAATGATGTACAAGCAGAAACGGTTCCGTTATTTTTGGGATTGGTAGACTTGGATACGACGGACACCTATCCAGGGCTGGATCTTTCTGAGAATTTCACTGCAACGCTAGAGAGTTTGGAGGGGATTACGGTTACGATGTACCTTAACGTATCAGAGGCTTATGAGGCGCTATTTCATACTGAGATTGATGCATATGTGGTGATTCCGGATGGGTTTGAACATGCGTTATCATTGAATTTGCCAACGGTCGTGAACGTGTCTACGAGTAGTACTCAACTTAGAGGTCAAGGCGAGGCAATAATTGCGATTACTGAAGCATCATTGATTTTCCGAGCCAATCTAGGGTGGATTCGTAGTGAAATTCTAATTATTCCTTCAATTGAATTTGTGCCGGAGGGAGATACTTGGGCATTACAGGTTGGGGCATTCTTGGTAGTTTTTTGTATTTTCATGGCAATTGCGTTGATTTCCTGTCAATCAATTGTTGGGGATATTCCACTTCGACGGATGTTATTAACGCCAACCAGTAAAGTCGAGGTGGTCATTGGAAAAATTTCTGCTTACACAATTATTGGGATGATCCAGGGGCTACTTCTTCTTGTTTTATGGATTATTGGATTTCAATTGGAATTGAGAACAGATTTGCTAACGTTATTCGTTATTAATACGTTGATGGCGTTGGCAGGATCTGTGTCGGGTGTTGTGATTTCGTCATTGTCTACATCCCGGTTGCAGGCCAATCAAGGATTTTTATTCCTCCTACTGGGGATGATGGTCCTTAGTGGGATGTTTCTTGATGTGGGAATGATCTCTGATTTTCTTCCCATGAACTTGGGAATGACGTTAATTCAAGAGACGGCATTTAAAGGGCTCTCACTCATTACAAAGGGACCAGAGATTCTTCGAATTCTCATGTATATTGTGGGTGGGACCTTTATTGCCATGTTAGTAATGTGGAGGAAACGGACACTAGCATAGTTGAGGAGGGGCTCGGAGAATGGAGCAATTATCAGATATTCCGGTGTTTGTTGAGAAGAACTACTTTGCGGGATCACGCTTCGATGATACTTTGGATTGGATCGAGCAACGTAGTGATCGAGAGATCCATGCTCAAATCGCTGGTGTTCTTCGTGCCACTCACCAGGAAATTTCAGTTGAAGGTCGAATTCTCAATATTCGCAGAAAAGGTCGAAGACGTATTGCTCTACTCGTCGGCACAGTGTTACAGGGACCTGAAGCGTTGACAGGGATGGTTCTCACCGTTGGCTCTGATAAAACTGAACGCGAAGAAGTGTCTGCACGACAAGTGGTACTGATGAATTGGTTACGTCGCAACATTCATGATGATTTCTATTATGATGGCGAGCATATTGACCACGCCGTGAAACGTGTTGAAGAATTACTCCTTTACACTGAGGTGGATGCACGAATTTGGGGGATTGACAAAGAGGGGCAACCTGTTGATATTCAAGGGACTATTACAAACGCCAGAATGGAACGCTTACGCGTGGGACTTCTTGAGATACGGGTGGCACAATCATCAGCAGCGATTAGAGCTGCACCAGAGGTCTTTACAGTTGGTGGAAGAGAAACGGCTCCGGAAATCATGCGAGAACTAATGAGCATTGTCCCGGATGTTCAGGCCATAAAGATGCTATTTACACCCGCTTATGCCCGAACACGAGATCGAGTCGAAAAAGTCATCGTGGCAGAGAATTTGACGGTAACTGTTGATGAAAATTTTGACATTATTCGTGATGTAACCTTCTCCCTTCCTTCAGGTCAGATTATGGGAATAATTGGTGAATCGGGTTCAGGAAAATCCACCACTATTCGAGCCATCATTGGTGACATTATTCCAACTGCCGGACGAGTGAGACTTGGAGGCATTAACTCAACACAGCGGAGTCAGGTTAAACCTATCTTTGGATTTGTTCCTCAAGATCTCGGTTACATGTATCAAAACTTTACTCCGCTAGAAAATATCGTTGAATT
>JAEOSA010000004.1 GCA_016840595.1 Candidatus Hermodarchaeota archaeon
CTGCTTTAGCGGCAGCGGATGTTGGTATTGCGATGGGTGCTATTGGCAGTGATGCGGCTATTGATACTGCAGATATCGCATTAATGCAAGACGATCTTTCGAGCTTACCCTATTTATTCCGGTTGAGTAGAAAGACACGGGGTATAGTTCGACAAAATGTCGTTACCTCATTAGTAGTGAAATTCAGTCTTGCAGCACTTGCTTTCCCCGGGCTCATTTCGTTATGGGTTGCCGTTGCGGCTGGTGACATGGGCTTATCATTAGCCGTGATTCTTAACGCCATGCGTCTGTCAAGAATTCGAACGGACATCAATGGCACAGAGTCATTGGATTAGGGTTTACCAAAGGAGCTTTTATACTCTTGAAGAAGCTTCTCATCAACTTCTAGATCTTGAAAAATAACTGGTGCAATTTCTTTCACAAGTCGCAGCATTTCATTGGCAATGGCTCGAATTTCAAATTGGGCTGTTCGATGCAATCGGAGGGGAAAGAAGGATTCGAGGAGAGTTCGGGCATTGAAGGTTGCAATGATTGCAGTCTCAGAACCCATTGGAGCTAGATATCGGGCATCTTCCATGGGTACGCCACGTCGGTAGTATTCGCGGTATAGTGTTTCTGCAGCTTGTTGCAGTTTTTCGGGGTTTTCAGCAGCTTCGAGTACGGACTTGGGTAGAATGAGCTGTTTGATTTTGGTACGTCGAAATGATTTCTGCAGATAACTGGCAATACGGTGGCGTACAAATTGGTGAGTGAAGACTCGGGAGACACCTGTAATTTCAAAGGTGAAGACAGCGTGTTCCAGTACAGAGGTGTGACCCATTTCGATGACTTTACGCAGAAATTTCTCCCATCCTCCACTTGGAATTTTTCGATCTAGTTCATCCCAAGTTTCCGATACGTTTGAATACCGACCAATCTTCGCACACAGTTGATCGGGTTTTTCAGTGTGAGATAGAATTGTGACTTTCACGAGCTGCAACTCCGAATTGGATGGATAGTACTGACTAGCTTGGATATATCTTTTCGCCGAAAATACACGCTTATATCTCCGATATCCCCTCAAGTTAATAGCAACGTGTATGACTCTAAATGTTGACACACATGATTGAATTTCTCATGTTTTTCATTTTCATGGGGGTGTGTATCTGCATCGCCGTAATGGTTGGAAGAGGGCGAAGTGATTCGGAGGAACGCAGGACTGTAAGCTACCGTCCCTCGCGATCGAGTTCACGTCCCAGCAGTTCTAGTTCCTTTAATCGTTATAAACGGTCTCAAACGCGAACTCGGGACCAAAGTTCTAGTCCAATTGGAGGGACTTGTTTAGATTGTGGGGCTGTCTTTAAAGAAGAAACGTCTCTCAAGTGTCCGAATTGTGGAGCTAACAGGCAGCGTTGCCCCATTTGCCAGCGGTTTGTCACAGCGGACCAAGATTTGTTGGCCTGTCCTCATTGTAAAGCAATTGGGCATGCAAATGAAATGGAGTTGTGGGTTCATGAGGAGCGAGTTTGCCCATATTGTGGGAGGAAACTTGCTACCCTGGATTTGCAAGAGCCGAAAAGACGTCCTAAAAAGCGAGTAAGAACACGTCGCACAAAGCGAACTAAAAAATCTACAAAAAAAGATACTAAAAAGCGTACTAAAAAGAAATAAGATTCTTTTATGGAATTCCTGGTACTTTGGGGAATGGGGAACATTCCCAGATATGGGGGATTCCACAGATATACCGTGTTAGTCGCTCCATTCCAATACCAAATCCTGCTGAGGGAGGAATACCTTCTTCTAGCATGTTCAGATACCAGCCATATTTTTGAGGGTTTTCACCAGTTTCCCACATTCGCCGTGTCACCCCCTCAACGGTATATTCTCGCTCACCTCCACTGGAGAGTTCTCCGTATCCTTCAGGTAACAGCAGATCCATTGATCGTACTATTCCGGGTTGTTCGTCATCGACAAGGTAATAGAAGCTTCGGGATGTGATTGGGTAGTCAGTAATCCAGAATGGTGTGTCAAAGAAGAGTGAGAGACAATGTTCTGCCATCCAAGGAATCTCTCCTTTAGGATCTAAATCAAATTCTTCATCCGCGAGAATTTCAAGAGCTTCAGTAAATGTGATTCGTGGGAGATGTCGTGGAGGTAGGTGAAGGGTGCGCCCAAGCTGCTCTAGCTGCGTTTTACACTCCTTACGGACTGAATGGATGGCCTCGTACAGTAATCTGTCTCCAAGCGCCATCACTTCGTCACATGAGGTGTGGGCCATTTCTAAATCGAGTTGATAAAACTCAGCAAGGTGACGACCCGTACTTTTACTTGCTGACGGTTCCAGCCGGACGTTGGGAGAAAATGAATACACGCGGGGGTAACTCGCCATCGCCATTTGTTTGTACAAAATCATGCTGGTCATCAGCATGTACATCTTCCCATAGAAGGGAACCACAACTGTGTCAGCCCCCCGGATACCTGGGTCGGTAACGGGACCAATAATGGGGGCCAACACCTCCAGGAACCCTTTACTATCAAGGAAGCGGCGACATGCTCGAGATAATTGATGCTGCACCTGTAGGATTGCTCGAGCTCGCGGAGTACGGATTGACCGGTATCGGAACCGAACACCACTTTCCACGTCTTTTGCTACTTCGCCTGAGAGCCGACGATGCGGAATTGATTCCAATACCATTTTGGCGCACCCAAGTTATCTACAGATGGTCTAGCCATATTATCTTTTTGCTAACGGCAATGGCAAAATAACGAGAAATAACAATAATTATATATCAATATTGTCTATTTGCCAAATATGATTGATAAACAAGATTTCGAGATACTAAACGAATTGCAACAAGATGCCAGTCAATCGGTGCTCAGCATATCCCGAAAAGTGAAAATGCCCCGCTCGACAGTACAACATCGAATTGAAAGGATGAAAGCGAATCAGATTATCAAGAGAGTTGTAGCAGTTCCTGATTATGCGAAAATTGGGTTACCGGTCACCGCTTTTGTATTGGTGAATTTTCATCCAACAAGTGGACTCTCTCAACAAGATGTAGCTCAATCGATTGCTAAGTTAGAAAATGTGGTTGAAGTGCATGTGGTTGCGGGACAATGGGACATTATACTGAAAGCCCGAGGAGCATCATTGAAAGAGATTGGTGAACTAGTGGTAAATCAACTTCGCGAAATTCCTGGTGTAGGTCAGACCGTAACGTCGGGTAGCTTCTTCGTTATCAAAGAAGATCCATAATCATTTGATTTTCTTGAGAAGTGGTCGGAGTCTTATGTATCTATCATCAGTAGCAATGGTTTCACTCAGTGTGTCTTCAAGGGCTTGATCGAGGGCTTGTTTGAGCTGTTGTTGAGCTTCTTTTTCTTTTCCAAGTTCGATGAGTGCCCAGGCATGGTTGAGATAGATGGTGGGTGAGGGATTGGGGAGTTTGGCAGCCTTTGCATAGCATCTTTCGCCTTCTTCCCAATTACTTTGAAGGAGGTAAAGGTGACCAAGATTATTCCAGTTTTGAACATTCTTGGGGTCGAGGTCTGATGCTTGTTTAGCAGCTTCAGTAGCTTGTTCGATTTCTCCGCTTTGTTTATGGATGTTGGCAAGAAGACTCCAAGCATCGACGTTCTTTTTATCAAGCTCTAAGAGTTCTTTGGTCAGTTTTTCAGCGCGTTCATAGTCGGAGTCACTGAGTGCAATTACTGCCCGTTGAAAAAGGTCACTTTCTTTACCCATATGCCAACACCTATCTGTATAACCTCGGTTATCGTACCTCTAAAATGCTTCTTCCAGCGTGATTCAGTGGCATAGATTATCCGGATTCTTCATCCAGTTCTTCGCGGATCCGCATTCTACGGATTCGATCTCGTTGGGCTGCGTGGCTTCTATCATATCGACGTTTGAATTCGTGTTTCATAACTGTGTGCATTACGAGATACGTTAATCCTAGCATCACGCCAACACCTAGTGATACCCAAAATATGATTGATGTAATTAATAGCAATCCCATGGCGAGTTGTTGATTTCCTGAAAGACTGGTTACTATTGTTACACCGTAGAGAATACCGATGAAAATTGCTACTCCTATGATGATCGAGAAAATTGCTCTAGTTCTCGATTGTGGTGGAGGTCTATCTTGTTGGTGGGTTGTACCCCTTCGGGGCGCTGGAAATAACCGAGTTGAGCTAGGCATTCATTTTCTCTCCAAAAACTGGATATCTTCACAGAGTACTTGTAGATAAAATGTTTTGGTTCTTAGACCAATTGAAATTAGCTTCAGTGTGGCAAAACTCCTCAAATTTTCTTGCACGCAAACCTTATCAGACAATAGCATGCAGATGGTAGAAGGCTTCTTTGAAGGAGGCTTGCAGAAATCATGTCAATGATGGAATATGTTAAACCCTTAACCTATTATGGTGCAATTATTGCCATTGTCGTTGGGTTTGTTGAAATAGTCATTGCAATTTTCTCATGGGGTTTTATTACGATTGTACTTGCTGTTCTGGCCATTGTTTCTGGGTTCCTTGTCTTTTCGCGGTATTATCCGCTCCTTGACAAGGCACCCCGTGACACTGCTATCTGGCTCATCATCTTTGGTATCTTATCGTGGTCTGCCTTTGGCGGTATTCTGATCTTTATTGCTGGACTACTCCTCATCATCGAGAAGGAAGGCGAAAAGGCATAATCAAGGCGGGGATTTCTAATTCGAGGAACTAGCGATTTGAATCGCAAGATTCCTCACTTCATTTTTTTTTCACATTCACTTATTAGGAAATGTGTTTTAAGGTGAAAATAATTACTTTGAGTATTGGAGTGTAGTAACCATAGATCTTATTGAAAGCGCACGATTGCTCATGCGAAGTGGATCCATTCTCGGGATTATTTTAGGTGTATTATCAACGTTATTTTGGGGGAATCTTATCTTTGTCCGGTCTCTAGCACCGGTATTTTCAGTGAATCTCTTTGAACTATTATTACTACTTGTGAGTATTATTGCAATAATCTCCTGCTATTACATCTACACTCGGTTTCCCACAAGAATTGAAAACGACCCTAGTAATGCAGGCTTGGTGTTAGTGGGATTGGGAATATTAGTGGCAATCGGGTCTTGGGGTGTTGCTGGGCTGCTTCTTGTAATTAGTGGAATTCTCATCTTAATTGATGAAACTAGTTAATCTTATAAACAAATCTTTAATAAAAATTAGAAGTTGAGTTTGCCTTCCATTATCACAGCCGTAGGACCGATACTGACAATCGCATCATTCAAGGTATGATCATAGATTAGATTGCTCTGGCTTCGTCCCCCGATGTAGGTGTTATCGCCAAGACCTAAGGTTAGTGTGCCGGGGATGAGGGTATCGGTGTGCTGACCGAAAGTCGTTGAACCACGTGGGTTGATGCCAAATGCTAGCCGCGTTAACCGGTCTTTTGCTTCAGTCCCAGCATGTAGTGCTTGTTCTATGGTCTTGGCTCCTTTGAGAACACGGGTATCTGTTATCTGGCCTTTTTTGAAATCTAATCGGAGATTTTGAATGGTTTCACCTAAATAGGCTCTAGGGAGGTTGAATATCACAGAGCCATCAGCACTGGTTTCATCGATTGGAATGGTGATAGTTCCTGCAGGTAGTTGGGCGAAGGTATTTTTGTATTGGATATCTGCTTGGTCGATAATTCCGTCATCGATACGTGGTTTTCCTCGAGTTCGAAATCGCAAATCGGTTCCTTCAGTGGAGCTGAGATGAATTTCACGATATTTGTTGAGGAGACTTTCAAAACGTTGACCTAATTCAACTATTTCGCCTTGGTTGGCAGAAAGAGCACGGTTACTTTCGTTCATCAGATTGGATTGGGAGCTTCCATATGTCTTTGCTGCTTTTTCAGTAAATCCCGTGGTTCTTACGAAAAGTGTACGAACTTGGCTAAAGAAAGCTGTTCCGAGTAAACGTGTAATTTGACTGGTGACGCCCAAGACTTTGCTTTTATCTGCGCCTTTGAAAATACTGGGATCTTCAGGACCATCCAGTACGATTAGCGCATTGCTTTTTGATACACCAGTGAGCCAATGGTCAATTGGTGTGTTGATTGCTTCTTGGGGAGCTTTCTTCAACACATGGGTCACTGAGCTTTCTGATGTGACACTGAGAACGGCCGCAGCTCCATGAAGCTGGGCTTCTTCTACTATCTCTTGTGCTAGATCAAAGGAATGATCCCACGTATGCACCCAGACGCGTTCCTGATCACGAATTCGTAAAGCCTCTCTGACAATTTGACGCGCAAAGCTTGTTGACATTCTTATGAGCTTCCCAATGGGTATTGTGTCTCTTGAATGAAAGCCCAACTTTATAATGTCTTGCTTTCTACCTGGAAATTCCGGTATCAGTTACCCTAGTCCCCCTCTTTCGTTTTTATTTGAGAAAGTGTATAGCTGTATTTGCGTGAGCGCAATGGGTAAAGATCCTCTCCTAAATCCCAAACGACCTTACTTGAATCCCCGTGATTGGCGGATTACATACTTACCGGATGATGACTCGGTCATCGACCTCGACCGATAGGTCTTCGATCTGTCTGTTTCACGTCGTTTCCCAAATTTGAGGAGAGGGGGAGCACAGGGAATCTCAGGGGCATCTCCAAAACCATAACATATAAAAAGAAACCAAAACCCGCGGCACTTGCAGAGGTGACCTTCATCTTGAGGATGGCACGTCTGCAATATGTCCTGATATTGGTGTTTTTCCTCTTTGTGAATGTTAGCTTATGCAAACCCGTATATGCTAGTGAGGGAGTCTGGGTTCGAAACGACTACGATTACACAGGAATCTTTCAATCTATCAGTGGGTATGAAGAGTGGAACTTCAATACATCAAGAGGTCCCAATGACCGTTGGGTCATTAACCTTACTATTAGTGGGTACGGCTTTAACCCAACAACTGTACTCGTATGTAATCAACTCGGGTATGATCACTGGAAACAGACGGGATTCACTAATCAATGTGCCCTTGCGGAAGCTGTGATGCTAACGCTTGATGTTGCAGTTAACCTAACTCAGCAAAGCAATTGGTTCTTTGTACTCAACAACACTGGTGCGGGCACTCTTTTCTATACTCTATTCATCACTCATTTTCAGTGGTCTACTGAATTTCCCCCAACTGTGCCACCAGGTAATTTTTCGTTTTTTGGATCCTTCATAGGTTACCTGATTATTCTAGGCATAATTTGTTTCATTATCATTCCGTGTTTATGTAATTGCAGTTGTATTGGCCGATTGCGACGTGGTTCACGGAAGAAATCCGAAGATTCAGAGGTTCACCATCACTATTATCTTGTTGGACAACAGGATTCATTTCCCGCTCATCAAATTAATGATGATGAGGAAGATGAATGGTGAGTCTTCATGAAATGCTCCGAAATCTTGGCTATTCTGGAACGAAGTAAAATGCAATAAGCACCAATCCAATTAAAAGCCAACACAGAAAATAAATACTTAGGGCACTACTGAGCCCAAAGGAGCACTCGCCTATGAGCAAACCCACATATATATTCAAAGTTCCAGTCGCCGGTGATGGCGCAGTTGGAAAAACAAGTCTTATCGTTCGGTACACACAAGGGACCTTCACTGATACTTACAAAATGACCATCGGTACGTCATTTGCCGTTAAAACCGTGGACTTAGACAGTGTGATGGTTAAACTCCAAATCTGGGACCTAGCCGGACAACCCCACTTCGGTGGAGTACGCCCTTTATTCTATCAGGGATCCACTGGCGTAATTTACGTGTTCAGCGTGATCGACCGGTCATCCTTCGAACACTTGGTTGGGTGGCTGGAAGAGGCACGTAAGAATGCAGGGAATGTACCCGGCATATTAATTGGAAATAAAACGGATTTATTAGATCAACGAGAGGTTTCGCGTGAAGAGGCAGAAGCCTATGCTGCACAAGCTGGATTGAAGTATATTGAGACAAGTGCGAAACTAGATGAGAATGTAGGAGATGCGTTCCAGCAGGCAGCAGTTACGATTATTCAAACGAAATGGCCTGAATGGGGAGCAGCTGTGGAAGAACCGGTTCCTGCAGAACCTGAACCTCCTGTTGCAGCTCCTACTGAACCCGAACTGGAACCTGTACCAACCGAAGCGCCGGCTGTTCCTGTTGAAGAAACGACGCCTGAGGAACCACTAGTCGTTGAGGCAGAAATACCCGAAGCGATTCCTGAACTAGCTCCTGAACCCATTCCTGTACCAATATCTGAACCATCGTTGGAAGAGGAGCCCTTGCCCCTTGGCGAACCAGTTCCTGTTGAAGCGCCTGCTCCAGCAATTGCAAGTGTTGAATCCATTGAGCCAATAGAACCACCGATAGCCGAGGAACCTGCAATTACTCCTGCTGAACCTGCTCCTGTGGAAACACCACCTGAAGAAGCGGATATCATTGTTGAGCATAAGGCTGAATCAAGTTTAGTTGAGTTTATCGGGGTTGATCCCCACACACTCGCCGATGATGATTTCGAGAAACGTGCCGTACATGCTATGAACCGTTTGGGTGTCAGTGAAGTCGGTGTATTGGGCACGTTTTTACGGAGCCTTATCCGTCAAGGTCAACGTGATGTGGTAATTGAGAGTCTAGAAAGCCTTCAAGAAGAACGATAACATTCTCGATTTATCATAGAGTGTTTACCCTGAATTTTTTGGAAAGCCAAGTGGATACTATCGTCCTTGTTGGCGAGCTGCGAGTGCAGCGATGAAGAGCAACTGGGCAACGAGGATCATAATAGGATAGGTGATGGGGTCCCAGTAACCATGGTCAGCCGTCACTAATATGAGGCCGACTTCGTCAACAGCTAATCCCAGTCCTAATCCCAGAAAAAAGGCTCCAAATACTTGGGCATGACGGCTTTCCCAATAGAGTCCGATAAAGGCTCCCATGGTCATTAGAATAAGTCCCCAGAGGATATGGTGATAATGGTAGATGCCGGTTTCAATACCAATACCCGGGGCAATCACCACGGTAATGATCCGGGAGACAACAATTGCGATGATATACCATACCAAAGTTATGGAGGTAATTTGAGCAATGGTGGCTGTTTGAAATCTCTCTGAAATTCTTTTTCTCGGACTCATGTCATTATCACTCCATAGTAGGAATGAGTTGGAGCTTAGTCTTGTTGGGTTCTCTGTTAAATAGCTTCGCCCTGAGATGTGATTTTCAACTCCTAGACGAACAAGAGCGAAGTTATTTATGGAAGCGTGTTCGTTAGGTAGCGCTATCACTTTCTGAGCGGATATGTAATGTTGTTTCTCACTCCTGAACAGATTGAGTTTATCATCACTTTTGCTATTGAATTAGTCGTGGCGACCTTAGCATTCTTCCTGTCTGGTCGGCTATTGTCAGGCGTGAATGCAAAATTCACAGATGCCATTTTTGTAGCCTTTTTGGGGCTTCTACTCAAGTTTGCAATTGACTTTACGATGGGTTTGGTTCTGGTCCCCGGTCTCAATGAAATCGTGGTCTTTGCATGGGGTATTGTTTCATTACTCGCCGCGTTTATTGTATGGATGTTGTTGGTTCAGCACTTCTTTGATTGCACTTTCGTTCGAGGTCTTTTCATAGTACTGATTGCATTCATTCTGATCTTCATCATCGACTTTGCAGTCTATTACTTATTCACGATCCTTTTCCCTGGTCCATAACACGATACAGCAAAAATTACTTCGATTCAAAACTAAACTCATTACATATCGTAACCGGAGAATTTATAGTTAAAAGGTGTAACCGCAAATAAAAGAGGAGCTGTACGAGATTTCTCCACAAAAAAGGGAAGTGTTGAAAAAATGACAAAGCAATTAACGATGCCTGTTTACAAGCCTTGGTTTAAAGGCCCTGTTACATATACTGACTCAGATATGGTTCAGGTAATCTTCACACCAACCGTTGAGAGCTACAAACGCATTCTTCCGAAACCTTTAGCCCCTGGGTTATTGGGGGGTGCCTATATTGCCAACTTCAGAAATTCCCAATTCGGGGATTTGTGGGAAGCTGGAATCGTAGTCCAGTGCACTTACAAAGAACATTTCGGAGTGTATTCAGTTCTTCAAATAACTGACAATGAAGTCTCTTCGATTGCACACCGTGAACTCTGGGGATTCCCTTCGAAACTTGGGAAAATAAAGTACTCCCGAAAAGATGATCGAATTAAGGCTTCTGTTAAACGAGGGAAAGACGCTATTATGAAGCTTGATATCACGCTTGAAGGTCCGGGAGAATGGATTGAAACTGGCTCTACAATTAATCTCAAACTCATACCGAGTGTCGATGGAGAAGGGTATGATGTTAATCAACTCATTGCAGCAGATTTACAAACCACTGTCCATGAGGGCCTAGCTGGTGAAGGAAAACTAACATTTGGCAACACTGAACAAGATCCACTAGCTGATCTTGTCCAACTCGAAAATGTAGTAGCAGGGACATGGTTTAAGATTGATATGCATTTACCGTTTGGAAAAGTGATTGGGGAAGCTGAATTTTAGTCTACATTGAAAGATTTGTAGAGAATTAGAAAAATTTAGGGAATATCTCTGATAAAATCTGTCCTGTGATTATTTCGCTATGGCTTTGCCTTCTAGTAATTGTTTAATATGGGGAGCGAAGGGATCACCTTCAATTTTGAGTATAATTGCATCATTGTGGTTTACATGTAGCTCCTTTTTGTCACCTATTTTGATAGGTGTGTCAGGGTCAAGTTCAGCGTTGACTGAGTTGGTTCCACCAACATCAGCGTAGACGTGGTAGTAGCGTCCGGTGAAAACAACACTTTCAATTGTACTTGGTATTGTGTTATAGGATTCTGTGGGTTTACGGACTTTGAAATCTTCTGGGCGTATAGCCACATACACTTCTTCGCCTTTACTTAGGGAGACGTCTTTGCTTGTTGTTCGTCCCTTAAGTTCTAAACCCCAAGGTGTCTCTATTACTTGCTTACCACTATCGGTTTGTTTGATAGTTCCCGGGATAAAGGTACAAGATCCAATGAAGTCTGCAACAAAGAGACTATGCGGTTGTTCATATATTTCTCGAGGAGAATCTACCTGCATTATTTTACCAAGTTGCATCACTGCTATTCGATCAGAGATACTCAATGCTTCTTCCTGATCATGGGTTACGTAAATAGTTGTTATCCCGAATTCTTTTTGAATGCGTTTTATTTCGTGGCGCATTTCCAAACGGAGCTTAGCGTCCAAATTACTTAATGGCTCATCAAGAAGAAGAACTGTAGGTTCGATAACTAATGCTCGGGCCAAAGCGACACGCTGTTGTTGACCGCCACTTAATTGGAATGGTGTTCGACGGCCTAAACCACCAAGTCTCACTAATTCAAGGATATCTTCAACTTTTTTCCTTATTGTTTCTTTGGGAATTTTCCGGATTTTTAATCCGAATGCTACATTATCGAACACTTTCATGTGTGGCCAAATCGCATAATTTTGAAACACCATACCCGTATTTCGGTTGTTTGGTGGCACACGGGTCATATTCGTTTCATCAAAAAGGATCTGCCCTTCTTCCGGGGTGTAGAAACCTGCAATACATCGTAGGATTGTGGTTTTTCCACAACCCGAAGGTCCCAATAGGGTGAAAAGTTCTCCATCTTCGACGTGAAGGTCAATATCATCACAAGCAACGACTTCGCCAAATCGTTTGGTTAATTCCTTTAAATCGATTGTGACCATTTTATGTTCACCTTCCTTTACAATCCCACCATTGATTCTGTACGACTCTTCAATACAACATTGACAATGGTAATGATTATGATTTGGATTATCATCAATAGGAGCCCTAATACGGCCGCATGATGCGATCCTGCAGCGACTTGGTACAGAATGTCAGCCATCTTCCATGTCAGCGGCGCTTCAGCAGGTTGAACTCCCCCTAATATTAGACTAACACTTACCTCTGACATGCAATAAACAAAGGACATCATCGCACCAGAAAGAACGGAAACCGCAACCAGAGGAATTACGATTCCCGCGAATACTCGGGCGCGACTAGCTCCAAGATTTTCTGCGGCTTCTTCATATTCAACATTTGTTTGTTGGAGTCCGGCAAAAGTAGACCGCACGGTGAATGGGAATTTCCTGACAGCAAACGCCATTATTAGTAACGGAACAGCTGTTACTAGTGGGTTGAGAATTGTAGTGGTGAATAATGGAATTCGCACAAAGAAGAGGAAATAGCCCATGGCAATAACAATGCCTGGTAATGCGATAGGAATTGTTACGAGGAGATCTAGACTACCAATTCCTGGAAGTTTCTTTCTTGCTACGATATATGCGGCCCCTGTGGCTAAAATAACAATGAAGAGAACAGCTACACCACTATAGAAGAGGCTGTTAAAGATTGATTGGAGGACGAGGGGGTCACTAAAAACTTGAAAGAAGTTGGTGACTGTGGGAAAGCTAAGTGGAAGAACTGTGGTCCCCCATTCCGTGGAGAAAGCTAGAAATATGATGCCTAATGGCGTGAGTAACGCCAAGAAGAGAACTATACCAATAAACCCGTAAATTGCAATATATTGCCACCATTTCGGTTTGTGTAATCGTGGATTCCATGTACCCCCTTTACTCATCATAGCATAATGTCTCAAAGACATGTACCTTCGGATAAACAGGAATCCAATCATCCCAATAAGCAATAAGATAACACTTAGAGCCGGAGCAATCGGATTTATGGCTCCTGTAGGCGCAAATATTAGCGAATAAACTTGATAAGTGATTGTCCGTCGAACAACTGCGTCGGATTCAAACACAATGAGAGTGCCAAGATCTTCGACACTGAGAATAAAGGTGAGAATTGCTCCCGCTTCTATTCCGGGCAAAGCAAGGGGAAGTGTAACCTTCCTGAAAAGTCCAAATCCTTTTGCACCCATATTCTCTCCCTGTTCTTCTAATGAAGGGTCAATGGCAAGAAATGCCGCATAAGTGGAAAGGTACACTAACGAAAAGAAGTGAAGCGATTGGACAAGAATCACTGCCGCTAACCCTTCAAATATCACTCGGTAGGGCATAATTCTCAAAATGTCGTGGAAGAGCAAATTCAACATACCGAATTCTCCGAATATCTTTTGGATGGCAATAGCGCTCACAAAGGGGGTGGAAAGAATGGGTATGAGGATCAGAATTCGGAGAATGGACTTCCCGTAAAAGTCATAGCGAGCCATGAAAAAGGCTAGTGCTACACCGATCAGGGTAGAGATGAGGGTTGTTGCGAGACCTACATATATTGAATTGATGATGGCACCACAATCAACACCACGAATATAGAGATAGTTACCAACAATTTCAAATGGTACTTGAGAACATCCACCGACTGGCCAAAACCGGGGATCAGAAAAAATAAGGCGGAACCATAGTAAATCAAAGACGCCATTCACGGTGAATGCTGTTCCAATTACTGCAAACAAAGGGATAACCATGAAGAATAAGAATACAAGAACTACAGCGATTAGTTGGACTGAGGAAAAAACACCCATTTCTTGTTTGTACCGATGAGCAAGCTCCTTGTAGTAATCAAAGTGGAAAAGTTTTCGTCCAGATAGAATCCAATCCTTTGTACGATTAAACAACCCCGAAGCTCTTTCTTTCAGTCCTTCAACCGAGAAGATACTTGCCATTGGTATGCCTTCTTTGAACTTTTACTGTTGGGGTGCGAGTTAAAGTTGTGAGCATGAATAGATTATACGAATTATAAAAAGGTAATATTGTTCACACTTTAATCCAGAATTAAATAGTGATACATTTGTAATATTAGTTTGGGTATTTAATAAATAAAGAGGGGGCGTGAGGTAAGAGGTTACCTCACATAAAATGGATGCCTGATTATGGAATAAGTGCATCAACGGCTGCATACTGAGCAATAGCCGCAGATGTCCAGAGACTTTTGATTGATTCTCGGAACACGTCATCAGCTCGTATGAGGTCGTTGATTGATTGCGCGTAGGCTTCATCGAATTTCTCTGGCGTCGCAGTGTAGGGATCAGTTACTGTCATTGTCTCGGCTAATTGAGCAGACCAAGTGTCGAAGTTAGCTTGTCTACCAACGGGGTCAACGAGGTAATAGTTTACAAGCTTTCCCCAAACACTCCTTAATTCAGTGTGAGCACTTGTTATCACGGCTTCGAAGTAGTGGACGAAGGACCATTGATATGATAGAACAAGCTCGTCATCGAAGGGAATGCCAATATTTGCAATTGTAGCATTGTAGAAGGCATAGAGATCATCTCGGGTTTCACCGATGGATGTTTGAAATGCTTCTTCAATGACTGGCATTCGGTTAATTGTTGTTCGCAACCATTGACTTTGTCCTTCTGCAGACAGGACGTAATCAACAAAGGCCTCAGCTGCCGCTCGATGTTGACATGTTGTTGGAATGGCAATCGGATCACCGTTTACTATCGATCCGTTCTGTGGGACAACGTATTGGCAGAAACTGTATTTGTACATAGATGTGTATCCATAGAAGTCAATGGTCATTCCGACCGCTACGTCACCTGTTTCTACTGCTGTTTGAGTTTGAACAGATCCACCATAGATTCTGGCATTTCCTGCCATCCAAGTGAGCGTATCCCATCCTAGATCCCATCCAAATTTTTGGATAATGATTTCATAGATTCGAGTATTACTGGTCGTTCCCGGCGCATTCCCCATTGCGACTGTGGCAGTAGGGTGATAATATTCGGGACTGGTAAGGTTTTCCCAGGTTGAAGGCCAAGGCAGTGATTTTGCGGCCCAAGTTTCATTATTAACGGTAAATCCGAACGAACTAATTGCGGCCGCAGCCCAGAGAATATCACCATCAGTATCATTCCGCTTCATATCTGCACCGGCGATTTCATCAGGAACTCGATCAATGACGTCTTCCATGTAGGTGCCATTCATTTTCGAAAGTAGTCCTGCTTCAATGAGCTCATCGAAGAGGGTGGGTCCTCCACCCCATGCAACGTCAGGCATTCCAGCAGGGTTCAATATGACGTCTATCCATTGTGGCGCTAGTGGTGACACAAAGTCTATCGCTGTGACGTTTGCATCCGCTGCTAAGTCAGAGGTAAGGAAGGCATCTCGAAAGACGTTCCAGATGGCTGTGTCATGTCGGGTAATAATTTTGAGTGTAATTCCCTGTTCCGGTGGAGGGCCCGGGGGATGCGTGATAATCCACCATCCAGCAACACCAGCACTTGCACCCACAATTATGACAATTGCAATGATTGCATAGAGTTTCGTGCGAGAAGAAGTTTCGGCTACATTCGACATTATAATGTAACACTCCAAGAGGAAACTGCTATGTGATTGGCAACAAGGTGTTCTTATATCTTTTATTATCACGGAAAATCCGAGTGAATAAGATAAATTTTGATTTGCATATTAGAGTAAAGGCTTTATAGAACCTAGGTCGCCTGATAAAACGAATCGGAGATAATAATGTCTCTGAGGTAAATCAAAATGCCGAAAAATAAGAAAGCAATATTGTTACTATCAGTACTAGTTCTTACACTGTCGCTTAGTTTCTTCGCACCAAACCGTGCAGCTCGTGCACAAGATACCTTTGCTGGGAAGATCTTTGCATTCTACAATGTCAATACAGCCGATCAAGCGAATTCTCCAGAAACAGTTTCTGGGTTCACTGATTGGTGGAGAAGTCTGGGTGGAGGCGCTAAGAACATTACCGACTTGACTGCTGAAACATTGGAAGGTGTTCACTTCCTAGTTCTCAACTGTCCTGATGCTGATCAAGATGAAACCCATGCTATATCTGAATTCACAACGGCACAGGCCGAGGCTGTTAGGGATTGGTTCCTTAACACCACCACAGGTCATCATTTCCTCTGGGCAAGCAGTGACTCATCCTATACCTATGCTGGATACCCAGATGCTTATCGGTCAAATAACGCTACGATGATTCTCGAGGTTCTCGGTTCGCAACTCCGGTATGAACCTACATCCGTTGAAGATCCAGACTA
Organism: Candidatus Hermodarchaeota archaeon; assembly: GCA_016840595.1. The sequence continues at coordinate 15,994 of JAEOSA010000004.1, forward strand.
TAACACAGGGGGAGGATCGTATCGTCCGATACTTAACACGACATCTACTGATCCTTTGGTCGCAAGCATTGTGGCAAACGTTACAGACGTCTTGGCTCACAGCCCAACACTCCTCTATGGAATGCAAGACTCTACTCCCGTTGCTCTCGAAGATACAACGTTGCCCAACGTGTACCCCATTCTGATGACGGGTGCCGCCGGTATCATTAACGATCCGACACCGTTAGATACAATGTACGCCCACACCAATGGAGAAGAAGGTCACTTTGTGATGGTTGCTGCTGAACTAGGTATTGGTGGCACCACACACAGATTGATTGCCTCTGGTGCAGCTCCTATTGGCGGCTACAATGCAATGTGGTTCGATGAATCCAAGGGCACACCACTTACTGGCTCACTATTCATCAAACAAGCAGTCTTGTGGGGTATGGAAGAACCAGCAGGACCGCCACCGCTTCCAATGGATCTCATCCTCATTGGTGGAGTCGCAGTGGTAGTCATCGTTGTTGTAATTGGTCTCGCCTACTTCCTGCTACGGAGACGGTAGGATTTATCCTACCCCCCTCTCATTTTTTTTAAACACTCACGCAACTTACTCATTTTTGCAAAGTATTCATTAACTGTCTCGATGAAAGAAACTGGCTACTTCTGTGTCCCAGAAAGGATTTTTTTGCACGTGGAGTTCAGCTCTTTTTAGGTGTATGTGACGGTTATCCTTTGGTGACTAATCCTTGGGACGCACGGTACCTACTTATCGGTTGCAATTGGAAAAGGAGCGCCGTCGGTGGGGTCTCTTTCGCACGGCTCTTCGGGCGGACGAACAACCTGCCTTTGATAACCTCTTCATCTATGCTCGGACCTATGCGGATGCTGCCAGCGCGGTGGCCCGCCCCTGTCCTTCTGAGGCGATTTTCATGTCCATGATTCTGGGGCTCTATCAAGAGGTGCAACGCCTCCGGCTTGCGCTTGCGGCGGCTGCACGTAACTCCCGTCCTTTTGAGGATCAGAATTATCATGAGTATGTGCGGCGCGTTCAAGCCGAAATTTGACACTGTTTTTGTTCATTAGGAAGCATTGCCTGTATCGTGTCAGTTTTTAAACAGAACCTGTGAGGGTGATGGCTGACAGGAGGCATTGTGCAAGTGACTAAATGGTGGGTTCTGATCATCTTTTCGTTGCTCTTAGTTGCTCCAATCAGTTTCTCGAGGAAATTGCCGATGAGCTCATCAACCGTACCAGAGCCTGATTACTGGCCCACGGATAATTGGTTAGTCTCCACTCCTGATGAGCAGGGTATGCGCTCAGAGTTGTTGACGCAAATGATGGACACAATTCATGAGCTGGACTTGAATGTCCAATCGTTTCTCCTGATTCGCCATGGTTATATTGTCTTTGAGGAGTATCCTGATCCTTGGTATCACGAAGATCGAACTCATTTCTTGGCTTCAGTCACCAAGAGTTTCATGGCTGGGTTGATAGGTATTGCGTTGGATAAAGGCTACATCGGTAGTCTTTCGGATCGTGTGATTGACTATTTCTCTGACCGGACTATTGCGCATGTTGGCCCTTTGAAGGAAATGATGACGATTCGTGACCTCCTGACGATGAAGACAGGGATGCTCTGGGATGAGGGCAGTTATTCTTATTGGGATTCACGAAATTCGTTTGTTCAGATGGAAAACAGTGATGATTGGGTACAGTTTGTCCTCGATTGTCCTATGGCTAGATTTCCGAATCAGAAATGGTACTACAACACTGGGGCGTCTCATTTGCTTTCAGCGTTGATTAATCAGACAACCGGAAATTCAACCCTCTCTTTTGCTAGAGAGCATCTTTTCACCCCGCTGGGTGTTGATCAATCGGCTTGGCGAACCGATCCTCAGGGTATCAATCCTGGTGGGTTTGGGTTAGACCTTACTCCACGGGATGCAGCGAAATATGCCTTTTTGCATTTACACCAGGGAATGTGGGATGGCGAACAAATTATTTCGTCCGGCTGGATTGCTGAGTCGACGCAAACCCATACCATGTTAGTCTATGGGAATGGGTATGGTTATCACTGGATTACATACCCGCTTTTCAATGCTTATGCTGCTTTTGGAGCTGGAGGGCAAGGTATCTTTGTCTTCCCCGATTATGATCTCATTGCCATTGTGAATGCTGAGGAACCTGTGGGTATTCCGTTTACTGAGCTCCTCCTGCATTTTGTGCTTCCTTCATTAACAGATGTGGAATCCGCAGCCATTTTCCCATGGAAGGCAGGATTTGTCCTCGTGTTGGTTTTGGGACTTTTCGTTCCTCTGGTGTATCTTTACGGTTTCAAGAGAAGGCAGCGAAATTGATGGCGAGGAGGGAATCGATTTAAGAGGATTGCTTGAGCAGTCATCTTGGAATCTCTCAGGAGAATCTGGGAGAAAAGTGTGTATTGAAGGAAGTTGTGGCTAGAATGATTCATGATGTTCTTATTATCCATCGCCAAACTGAGGTTCCGCTGTTTCACCTTGCCCCCGGGGAGAAAAGCAAACTTACGGAAATGAGCATGGATGCACCCATTTTTTCTAAACTTGCTGTAACGATTGTCAGTGTTCTCCGAAATGCTGGAGCGCTTGAACGATTACGGTTATTACAGGTGAAGATGGCATTCAATGTCTTTGAGAACATCATCTTTGCAATCCTAGCTTCTAACGACCATGACGAGTTTGAACTCAATCATGCTCTCGTTCGATTAAGCTCGATGTTCCTACAATCTTATACTACGGAGGTCATTGAACAATACAAAGACAAACCACTAAGCTTTAGCAGCTTCAACGTGAGCGCAGTTTTCCGTTCCGATCGGGTCGTCATCAGTGATACTGACACCCTCATGAAGAGTATGATTCAACGTCTCGCTGACATGGTTGGTGTAGCTGGACGCTTGCAAACGGAAGCAGGGATGCTAGCGGAAAAACGAAGTTTAGATGCCACAGTGATTATGAGCATCCAAGCTATGCATCAGGAACTCTTGAATAAACTTGGTGATCTTAAACAGCAGATGGACCAGTTCCCCGTGCTCTCTGGAACCGGTTTTTCGTAAACGCTGAAGGTTACTTGACCATTTCATTTCTCGGGCTTGATTTCAAATATGAAGCCTTGTTTTTGAAGAGTGGCTAGAAAGGGGTGGTTCGCCCAACCACCTTGACAGAATTTTCGAGAGATGTGTTCACACCATGAATAGGTGTCATAATCGATACTATCTTTGCCTTTCCGGAGAGGTATCTTAGCGTTTCGTTCTATGTAGTAGTTTTGTGCGAGGTAGCCTTCATCCATAACTTTCATGCATGAGATAATATCCTCGTCAGAATGATCATAGTAAACGTCCTTATAGGCACTAAACTCAAGTGGAAATCGTGGACGAATTTCAGTATGTTCTGCTGGGTCAGGATATCCTAGGCACAATCCCACCATGGGAAAGACCCGGTCTGGAATATCAAACAATTCGGCTAATGGTTCAGCAAAGTGTGGAATCGCACCTAAAAACACAGATCCTAGTCCAAGTGCTTCTGCGGCAAGAATCACATTTTCTGTAACTAAACTTGCATCCTGAACCCCAAGCCACAGGGTAAATACATCATCTGCATCATAACTGTGTCCTCGCTTTGCCATGATTTTTTCAAGTCGCCGAAGATCGATTAAGATTAGCATGAGAACTTGTGTAGTTGGATAGGCGCCTATCTTTTGAAGCTCCGTAATTTTGTCTGAATCGCGAGTGTAGATGATGCTGCATAATTGCGCTGCAAAGGGGGCTTGAAATCCAGCCTTCAAAATTTTCTCTAATACTTCATCAGAAATGGGTTTGTCGAGAAATTGGCGCATAGATCGTCGATTGAGCATGATATCGAATATCCGCTGATTTTGATTTGACATTTCGATTCAACTCGTATGGTGGATTTTATGATCTTTAGTGTGTATCTATCAGATTAATATCATGGATACGGGAATACCTAGAGGTGGTGGTTCAAATTCCTGTTGTTGTCTACATTTTGATTCGAGTTGAAGCTGGCAAAGTATGGGATGTCGCTCAAGCTATTGGAAAAATTTCCGGTGTTGACCGGTCCAATGTCGTTACAGGGCCTTACGATGTGATTGCGTATGCTGTACTTCCGTCAACTGAGGATTTACGAAAGTTAATGGAAGGAATTCACAGTGTCGATGGTGTGACGCGATCTGAAACATGTATCGCAATTTAGTAAGTGGAATAATTGGTTGCATTACCAGACCATGGGAACATAACCCTGTTTGATTAAATCTGCTATGATGGTTCCCACATAAAGAATTTTCACGCCTAGCTTGGATAGGGACTCCGAGGAGCCATCATTATCTGAAATAAACTTGCAGGCGATTGCTTCTCCAGCTGAGCAGATTTCTTGGACTTCTTTCGATAGCACTGGGTCGTTGGCGACCAATTGCTGGGAGGGACCGAAAAGGATGGTTTTCACATCTTCAAGCCACTTGTGTTTCAATGTGTTTTTCGCGTACATCAGTGCTGTTTCAACCACCGGTTTCTCGCCTGAGGTAATGATGACAACTATCTTCGAACTCATGTTCCTTATTCTCCGTTTGAACCATGGTTATGCTCGTGATGTTCGTGAACGTGTGACGGGTCAGAGAGGTTTCCCAAAGTTGTCACGATAAGCTCAGTGAGTGCGGGATGGATATGCATCCCCTGAGCCAGGGTCCACATATTCCCTCCGATTGCCATGATATCGACGACCTCTTGAATCAGCATAGGTGCGTAGGGGCCAATGATGTGAAATCCTAAGATTTTGTAGGATTCCTTTTCAACAATAGCCTTAGCGAATCCGTCTTCTTCGACCATTGCTTCGCCCTTGACCACATCGGAGTATCGTGCGGTTCCGAGGAGAAGCTTATGGGCTTTTTCCGCTTCGGTTTGTGTGAGCCCGACGCCGGCAATCTGTGGGTATGAAAACACGGCATAAGGTACAGCGTTGTATTCCATTTTCTGCTTATTGTCGGTCATGGCGTTATTCCACGCAATTTGCGCCTCGCGATTAGCTACGTGTTTAAACATGTAGCGTCCTGTAACGTCACCAAGTGCCCAAATGTTCTTTTTGCTGGTTTCCAGGAAGTCATTGACAACAATGAACCCTCGGTCATCAGTTTTGACCCCCGTTTTTTCTACATGTAACACATCAGCGTTCGATCGACGACCCGTTGCAACGAGAATGCGTTCTCCCAAAAACTCCTGTTGTTCACCTGTTAGTCGGTTATCACCAATCACAACATCTCCATTCGCAGTCCGTTTCACCTCGTTAGCAGCTGTATTCATGTAAATCTTCATCCGTCTTGACAGGGCTTGATAGAGTGCTTCAGAGATTTCAGGTTCATTATTGGGAACTAACCGTGGTCCACGTTGGAGCATTGTCACTTCAGAACCCATAGCTGAAAGGAAATGTCCATATTCCGCGGCAATATATCCTCCACCAATGATGACAACACTTTTGGGCAATTCGGTGATCTCAAGAAGCGTCTCATTCGTTAAATAGTCAATCTGGTCAAGTCCTTTAATGCGTGGAATAACTGGTCGGGCACCTGCGACAATGAAGATTTTTTTACCTTCGATTTTCTCCCCTGCCACTTCCAGGGTGTAATCTCCAATGAACTGCCCTTCAGCTTCATAGAAGTCTAGGTCTCGTGCATGCTGCAAACCTGCCCGCATGTGGCTGAGGCTATCATCAATAGGTTGACGCATCCGAGCCATAATCGCTTTGAAATCGATGTTCTTGATTTCTGCGTCAATACCAAGTCGATGAGCCTCTTGAATTTCCACAATGCGATCAGCAGGATAGATGAGCATCTTGGACGGAATACAGCCAACGTTCAAACAGGTACCGCCTAGGGGTCCACGATCCACATACGCTACTTTAAGACCAGCACGATAAGCCGAATCCAAGATGATACCGCCTGAACCAGAACCAATAACAATAACATCGTATTTTTTCATAACAGAAGATTTGCTGATTGACCCTTAAAATAGATTCACAACCTGCTAGTGAATATGGACGATTTTTCCGATTATGCCAATAAAACTGGAAAATCTTGGATAAACACAGATTTTTACACTATGAGTTGAGGCTGAAATATTTCAAGATATAAATAGCAGAAGCCGTTACTTAGTTGCTTGTGACAGACACTAAGAATAGTGAATGTCATCAAGTACGAATATATAAGGAAAGGTAAAAATGACTCGGGCAAATAATAAACGACTATTCGTTGCAGGCGTAGTAATTGGACTAATATTTCTTGGTGGCTTATCGCCGACCCTGAGTATGGTCTCCGCCACTCCAGAATATACCATCATGCAAATTCAGGGGAATTCGTGGGAATCTCCTTATGTGGGTATGAACGTTTGGACTACTGGAGTAGTGACTGCAGATTATCAACAGGAGTCTCAACGTGGCTACTTTATTCAAGATCCTAATGGCGATGGTGATCCAGATACATCCGATGGTATCTTCGTCTATGAACGCTACCATCTCGTTGATGTTGGGGATCTCGTTCGTGTTAGAGGTTGGATCAACGAATATTATAATTTGACGGAGATTTCTGAATCTGAAACAGTAATCCTTTCATCGGGTAATCCGATTCCTGAACCAATAGAACTTGATCCACCAGGCGATGACTATGATTCTGATGTATACTATGAGAAACTGGAAGGTATGCTAGTTTCAATTCCTGATATGCGAGTAATTGATGCGTGCAACCAGTATGACGAAACTGCGGGTTGTCGTATTTACCATAATATTGATCGTGTCTTTGAAGATGATGAAGAAAAAGGCATGATTATCGTTGTAGATGACGCTGGTGGCTTCGATCTCATAGCTCGACCAGGGAACCTCGTTTATGGCCTTACAGGTCCACTAGACTATACCTTTAGTGATTACAAAGTCATACCTCCAAGTGATTCAAAGCCGAAAATTATACCTAAGCAATCGTCGTCAGGTATAGGAATTGGTCAAGGACGAGCTGAAGTCAAAGGACTTTCTATTGCCACGTACAATATGTACAACTTCTTCTCCTACTATGATAACTTTGAAACACAAAAGGCAAAACACGCCCAAGCAATCTATCGTTACTTCCGCGAACCAGACATTCTGGTTCTTGAAGAAGTTCATGATTCGTGGGTGCTTGAGCAATTAGTGGCTACAGCTCCAATCACAGTGGACTATGGCATCGTCCATGTTGACGGTCCAGATGAACGGGGAATCGATGTAGCAGTTCTATATAATACAGAGAAAATTAATCTCATCAATTTTGCAGTCCGACAGACATGCACAGACCTCGACGATGGTTATGGACCCGGTGTTGACCCCAATTTTCCATGCGATCCAGGCTTTAATCCACTATTTTCACGGCCTCCGCTAGTTGTTCATTTTGAAGTTCTAGGTAAGAAAGGCGCTTCAACAGAGCTCTGGGTGATTGCGAATCACTTCAAATCGAAATCCGTGTATGAACCATATTTTGCAGATACACTACCACGTCGTATCGAGCAAGCCGAGTGGGTTAGCAGTCTAGTCGATGAGATTCAAGAAGGCGATCCTGATGCAAAAGTGATTGTCGCAGGTGATCTAAACGACTTTGAATATAGCGACCCTATCGAGGTTCTCGAGGCTGGTGGGTTACATGCTCTGATTTGGGATGTTGAGAAGGAGAATCGTTACACATACAATTACCTCGGCTATTCGCAGGTTCTTGACCATATTCTCATCACTCCATCTTTAGAGGATGCATATTCTGAAGTATTCATCGTTCACTTCAACTTGGACTTTCCGTTTCCATTGTACCGTGACGATACATCTCTTGGACTCTGCAGCTCTGATCACGACGCCATAGTAGCGGGTTTCAGAATCTGAAATAAACCTCTATCAAATGGGAGCCAGGCGTATCAGCAAACCAATTGCTAGGCTTGGACTCCCCTCATCTTTTTCTTTAATACACTTCTTCTTCAGGAGTGTATATTACAAGGAGTAATTTTTGATTCTCAGTGCATTTTCTAAAAGGGGGAGCAGGAAGTTGAAGTGAAGTGATGACTGGAAGATGGTCTGATGCTAGCGAGGTTGGCACGGCATGACTGAGAACCGAGATAGTTGGTGACACAAACACGTAGTCGATACGTTGGTAAGGTCCTGTTGATGGCCAAGTAAGATTACCAGTTTGGGAAACTGCTACGTCAAAGGAATCATTGAGGAAAGCAGTGATGTCCGCATAAATGCCTTGATCGACTGGATCGGTTGTGTAGGCATCTACGTTGAAATCACCTGCCCAGATTTTGATGGTACTGCCGTTTGCTGCGACGTAAGGAATTGCTACATCCGCTTGAATACGTCTATCTGCAGAACTAAACGCGGAGAAGTGGACAGCGTAGACTGAGATTTGTTGTCC